>DATEMW010000377.1:0-5177 GCA_035275385.1 Candidatus Methylomirabilota bacterium
CCTCAGCCCCGGCTCGAGGCCCCGGCCGCGGCCGAGCGAGCGGCACGGGCCGGCGTCGCCGCGCTCTTGCGCCTGCCGGCGTTCCGGCGCGTGATGCTCGTCTCGGCGCTGGTGCTCGGCAGCCACGCGATGCACGACACGTTCGCGATCATCCGCTGGGGCGCCGCCGGGATCACGCCGGCTCTGGCGAGCGTCTTGTGGTCCGAGGCGGTCGCGGCTGAGGTGGTCGTGTTCTTCCTGGTCGGTCCCGCGCTCCTGAACCGCATCCACCCGGCGACGATGGTCAGCGTCGCGGCGGCGGCGGGCATCGTCCGCTGGGCGGCGATGGCGTCGTCCTCCAGCGCGATGGTCCTCGTGCTCGTGCAGCCGCTGCACGGCCTCACGTTCGCGGCGCTGCACCTGGCCTGCATGCGGTTGATCCCGGCAATCGTCCCGTCCGGCCTCGCGGCGACGGCGCAGGCGCTCTACGCGGTCAGCGCCGGCGCCACGACCGTCCTGCTCACCTTGGCCTCGGGCTGGATCTACGCGAAATTCAGCGCGCAGGGCTTCCTGGTGATGGCGCTGCTCTGCGCCCTGGTGCCCCTGCTGATCGGGCCGCTACGCGAGGTCGACGCGCCGGCTGACGGCGCTCAGCGGTAGAAGCGGCTCTGCGCGCCGGCGTCGTCGGCCGGGCGCACGCGGAAGGCGACGCTGATCCGTGGACCGACCGAGTCGTTGGTCTTGGGGATCCCGTGCGTGTAATGGAGCTGGGTCTCGTAGCTCATCACGAGCAGGCTCCCGGCCGCGAGGTCGACGTGGAGCACGCGCCGCGCCGGCTGCTTGGCGCGGATCGTCATGCGCCGGGTCGCGCCGAGGGACAAGAGCGCGATGGGGAACCCGTGGACGATCTCGTCGAGGTGGTCGTTGTGCGGGGCGACACTATCGCGCCCGTCCCTGTAGAAGTTGAGTCCGGCGCTCGTGAAGGGCACGCCGGTACACGCGGCCACCTTGCCCGCCGCGATGCGGATGGCTTCGGGAACGTCGTCCTCGTCCAGGCGGAAGTGAGCCTGCAGCCGGGGCACGTCGACGTCCCGGTCGTACATCCGGCGCCGCTGCGTCTGCCACGGAACTCCGTCGCGGAGCTCGGCGAACCACGCCTGGGCCTGGTCGGCGGCCAGGAATCCGGGCGTGTACGCGACCCGCCCCAGCTCGTCGTCCGCGAGCACGGTCTCGCTGGAGCTCTCGAACAGCGGCATTTGCGACATCGCCATCTCGTTCAGCGTACCGCGCTCCGCCAGCGAATTTCCCAGGCCCGAAATCGAGTCTTTACCCTATCGATCCCGCTATTCGGGGATGGTGCACTTGCCTCACGAGTGGAGGACACGTGATGCGCGTCGTCCAGGCGGGATTTCTCGGAGTCGTCCTCGCCCTCATCGCGATCGCGATGGCCCTCGGCTGACGACATTGGCGCCGGTGGATGCGCCGCGCGCTGCGGGTGCGCCCGCCGACGACTAGCGGACGACCGGCCCGGTGTCGGGGCGATCGCTCCTGAGCGGCGGCAGCACGTCGCCGGGATCGAGGCCGAGCTCGAACATACCGAGGGTCGAGACGCAGAAGTCGCGGGGCGGAAACTGCACTGGGGCGACCGCGGCGTCGCGGAAGAAGCGCTCGAGTGGCGAGGTCTTGAACAGCGCGTGAGCGCCCCCGAGGGTCATGGCCGTCCGCGTGACCCGGGTGACGGCCTCGCCCACGAAGTACTTGGCGCGGTAGAGGGCGGACAAGGTCGCCGGCGTCGGTCCCTGCGTGTCACTGAGCCAGGCGGCGTAGTGCGTCAAGAGGCGCGCGGCCTCGAGATCGACGCTCATCTCACCCACCTGGCGTCGGACGTCCGGATGATAGGCGAGCGACTGCGTGAAGCCCGGCGGCGTGCGTCCTTTCACGGTCTCGCTGATCGCGCGATACGCCGCGACGCCGATGCCGAGGTACACGGGCGTGTAGGATCCCCAGAACCAATTGGCGCCGTCGCGGCGGAACGGCAGGACGTCGTCCGTTCTCAGTAGCAGCGCCTCATCCGGCACGAAGCAGTCCTCGAGGGTCATGAAGTCGCTGCGGGTCGCGCGCATGCCCAGGGTGTCCCACACCAGGTCGATCTTGCGGCCGGGCGCGTCGGGCGGGATCAGCAGGAACATCGCGGCGGTGCTCGAGCTCGCGTCGTCAGGCCGGGCGAGCACCATTACGCGATCGGCGACGCCGATCATCGACGCGAACGCTTTCTTTCCGGTGATCCGGTAGCCGCCTTCGACGCGGCGGGCCCGCGTGAGCGGCACCGGCGTGCCGACGAGGCCCGAGGTCGTGGGCTCGGAGAAGTTGCCGCCGATGAGCATGCCCTCGTGGACCACCATCTTCGCGAGCCGTTCCTTCACGGCACGCGGCACGAGCTGGCTTTCCATCATGGGCCCCACGACGGAGAGGTGCATGTTGAACGAGAGCGCGGTGGAGCCGCAGCCCTGCGCCAGCTCCTCGGCGGCGAGCGACCAGCCGAGCAGGCCCACGCCGGCGCCGCCGAGCTCGACCGGGACGTTCAGCCCGTAGAAGCCGGCCTCGCGCAGCGAGGCATAGTTCTCGACCGGATCGCTGGCCTCACGATCGTGCTGGGCCGCGCGCGTCGCGAAATCGACGGCCAGCAGCCGGGCGCGCTCCCGCAGCTCCTGCTGCGCCGGCGTGACGTGAAACTCCATACGGCGCTCTCCCTACCCGCGGCTCAGCGTGAATCCCTCGTAGCCGCGGGCGGCGACGCCGTCGCAGATCTGCCGGTAGGCGCCGACGCCACCGATGTAGGGCATGAACACGCGTGGCTTGCCCGGCACGTTGGCGCCCATGTACCAGGAGTTGGCGCGCGGGTAGAGCGTGGCGTGGCCGATCTCGTTGACGTGGGCGACCCAGCCGTCCTGCGCGGCTGCGGTCGCCTCGATCGTCTCCTGGCCCTCGGCGCGCATCCGGTCCATGCAGTCGGCGATCCAGTCGACATGCTGCTCGATCGACACGATCATGTTGCTGAGCACGGACGGGCTGCCGGGGCCGGTGATCGCGAACAGGTTCGGAAAGCCCGCGACGGCGAGCCCGAGGTAGGTCCGCGGTCCCTCGGCCCACGCGTCGTTCATGGTGCGGCCGCCGCGCCCGCGGATATCGATCCCCAGGAGCGCGCCGGTCATCGCGTCGAAGCCCGTGGCGAACACGATGCTGTCGAGCCGGTACGCGGCGTCCCGCGTGCGCAGGCCGTCCGCGGTGACGGCTTCGATCGGCGCCCGGCGGATGTCGATCAGGGTGACGTTGTCGCGGTTGAACGTCTCGTAGTAGCCCGTGTCGACGCACATCCGTTTGGTGCCGACCGGGTAGTCCTTGGGCGCCAGGAGCTCGGCGACCTCCGCGTCGCGGACCGCCGCGCGGATTTTCTCGCGAACGAAGTCCGCGGCGGTGTCGTTGGCGTCCTTGCTGATCAGAAGGTCGACGTACGTCGCGGTGAAGCCGAGGCCGCCGCGGCCCCACCGCTTCTCGTACTCGCGCCGCCGCTCGGCGTCGGTCACCGCGAGCGCGGACGCCTCGCTGCGCTCGACCACGAAGCCGACGCGCGACTCGCGCGCCTGACGGCGGAAGTCCGCGTACCCGGCCTTCACCTGGCGCTCGTACTCCGGGTCCAGAGGCGCGTTGCGCGCGGGCACGCTGAAGTTCGGCGTGCGCTGGAAAACGAACAGGTGCGCGGCCTGGGCGGCGATGATCGGGATCGACTGGATCGCCGACGAGCCGGTGCCGATCACGCCGACGCGCTGGCCGGTGAAGTCGACGCCGTCGTGCGGCCAGCGGCCGGTGTGATACGTCCTGCCCTTGAACGTCTCGCGCCCCGGCAGCTTCGGCAGCTGGGCCGTGGACAGGCAACCGGTCGCCATGATGCAAAAGCGCGCCGACACGCGATCGCCGCGGTCAGTCGTCACGGTCCACCGCCGCGCCGCCTCATCGAAGACGGCCGCCGTCACCCGGGTCGACAGCTGGATGTCGCGCCGCAGATCGAATCGGTCGGCGACGTGATTGATGTAGGTCAGGATCTCCGGCTGCGACGCGTACCGCTCGCTCCACTTCCACTCTTGCTGCAGCTCGTCCGAGAACGAGTACGAGTAGTCCATGCTCTCGACGTCGCAGCGGGCGCCCGGATAGCGGTTCCAGTACCAGGTACCGCCGACGCCGTCGCCCGCCTCGAAGACACGCGCCGACAGCCCGAGCTGCCGCAGGCGATGGAGCATGTAGAGCCCGGCGAACCCGGCTCCGACGACGACGGCGTGAAGATCGGGCATCAGTCGCAGCGCGAGGCTTCCTCGGGGCGCCAGGGATTCGAGAACGTGCTCAACGACTCCAGGAAGACGACCAGGTCGGTCTGCTCGCGCGGGGTGAGACTCGGCGCCCCCGCGGGCTGCCCGTCCGCGGCGTGCCGGCGCACGACCTCGGCGAGCGTGTCCACCTCGCCGTTGTGGCCATAGGGCCCCGTCAACATTAGATTTCGCAACGTCGGCACCTTGAACCGGCCGTCGCCCTCTTCCGCGAAGGCGACCTGCCTGGTCCTTGCGGCGCCGGCGCCCGTCGCGTCGTCGTTGTAAGCGCTCAGCAAGTTGAAGCGGCTCTCTCGCAGCTCACGGAGTCCTTTCGGGCGCCCGGGATCTGGTTTCGCCGCCTGCGACTCCGCTCGCGAGAGGCCGGTCTTGAAGAACTCGCCGCTCGTGAAGTTCCCACCCGAATGGCAGGCGGTACACCCGCCCTTGCCGATGAAGATCTGGAGCCCGCGCTGCGCGGGCGCGGAATAGGTCTGTGAAGAGAGCGACTCTCCCCGCGCCAGCGCGTCGCGGAAGTGATCGAACGGTGTGCGGCCGCTGACCAGCGTCTCCTGGAACGCCGCCAGCACCTTGCCGACATCCACGAACACCGCGTCGTCATCGGTCGGTGACGGCGGGGCGCCGAACACCCTGCGGTAGCGGCAGGACAGCTCCTCGTCGTTACGAAGGAGGTTCGCGACGTGTCGCGGCGTCGCCGCCAGCTCGCGGGCGTCGAGGATCGGCCGCAGGCTCTGGGACCAGAGGCTGTCGGCGCCGCCGTCCCAGCCGTACCAGCGCTGCCCGCGCAGGTTCATGAGCGTCGGCGTGTTGCGATCGAGC
>DATEMW010000378.1:0-9126 GCA_035275385.1 Candidatus Methylomirabilota bacterium
TGCACGGCGGGTCCGTGCGTCGGCGATCGCCTCACCGCGCTGCCGCTCGCCGTCGACGGCGAGACGCTCGTGGTGACGTTGCCGCCGCCGTCTCGATGAGCGACGTCGCCGACGTCGAGCAGGCGAACGCGGGCTTCTATCAGGCGTTCGAGACGCTCGACCTGGCGCGGATGGAACGCGTCTGGGCCCACGGCGAGCACGTCAAGTGCGTGCATCCCGGATGGCCGATCCTGATCGGCTGGGAGGCCGTGCGCTCCTCGTGGGCGTCGATCTTCGAGAACACCGCCGAGATGCGCTTCACCTTGTCCGACGTCCGCGCGACCCCGCGCGGCGACCTGGCCTGGGTCACCTGCACCGAGAACATCTTCTCAGAGGTTCAGGGGCGACTGGCCGTCACCTCGGTGCTCGCGACGAATCTGTTCGAGCGCGGCGCCGACGGCTGGCGCTTGATCCATCACCACGCATCGCACATCCTCGCGGCCATCCCGGACTCCCCGACCACCAACAACTAAAGTTCTTGCTCCCCCGGGCCCTCGAGCGATACGGGTCGAGGGGGCCCGATTCGCCCATGTACAAGCTTTGCTCGGGGCTCGGCGTACTCGTGTCGCTCTTGTCGGTCGGATCCGCGTGCCGGGCGCAGCTTCCACAGCTAGTGCGATCGCCCCCTCCGGACGTGCAAAGCCATCTGCCGGGCTTCAAGGCCGCCGCGAACGCGGTCAATGACCCCTGGCGCAGGCAGAACGCAAACGACGTTGCGGCGGTCGAATCCTCGGCCGAGTACCAGGCAACCCTCGCTGCCGCGCCGCACTTGAGAGGCACGGCTCATCCAGTTCGAACAGGCTAACGGTGAGTGGCTCATCACCGGGATGTGAGTCGCGTTTCGCCGGGTAGCTACCGGCTGTTCTGGAGAAGAACCCAGCCCGAGGCGCGAGCGATCTCGCGATAGCCGCTCGGCGGGTGGGCGCGCAGCGAAAGATCGTGGTCGAGGATGTAGGCGCTGGTTCCAGCGCCGGTCGGATAGATGAAGATCTGGCGGCGCGCCGCCAGATGCGGCGCCAGACGCTCGTTGGTGCTCACCGCCGCGTCGCCCGGTATTCGCTCCATCAACCCGTGGGCCGCCTGCTGTCCATCGTCGAGCCGCCAGCGCGTGACCATGAGGTCGTTGGCGGTGCGCGCGGTCAGCAGCACGCTCGCCAGGAACGCGAGCGCCACGACCGCCGAGGCGCGTGGCCACGCGCGGATCCGCGCGTAGCCTTCGATCGCGGCCAGCATCAGGAACGGCAGGACGAACGCCTGATACTGCGAGCGGAAGTTGGTCAGCACGGGATCGACACTCAAGAGGTTCAGCGCGAGCCCCGGCAGCACCGCCGCCAGCACCCGCGGCGCCAGCAGCGGGAGAAACGCGAACGGCAGCAGCATGACCAGCAGGTACACGAGCTTGCCGCCGGAGAGCGCGACACCGATCCAGCGCCACGGTCGGATCACCATGTTGATCAGGATTTCGCCGAGCGAGGAGCCGAGATACGCGAAGCGATGCAGGTGCGGGTACGGCTCGCCGCGGAAGTACGGCATCAGATACTTGAGGTCGACCGCCAGCAGGAGCACGCTGGCGGCCGCGACGGCGGCGCCGAGACGCCAGTGTCCGCGCGCGGCCGCGAGCCAGATCCCGAAGCCGACCACGGCGACCGCCGCGTCCTCGCGACAGGCCAGGGTCAGCGCGAGCGCGAGCGCGCACCACGCGTAGCGGCCGGCGTCGAACGCCAGCGCGGCGGCGACGATCAAGGTGATCGCGAACGCCTGCGGGTGGATGTCGCGCAGGTTGATGCCGTGGAGCGACGGGTTCATCAGAAAGAGCAGCGCGAAGGCGCCGGCGGCCGGCACCACCCCGAGGCAGCGCCTCGCGTAGCCGAACACGGCCAGGCCGCCGGCGGCGAGCACGAGGGTCTGGACGACGAGCAGCGGGGCCGCGCCGGGCGCGACCATGGCGAGCGGGACGAAGAGGTACAGGATGGGCGACAGATGGTCGCCCCAGGCGTTCATCGGCGGAAACGTCACGTACGGGCCGAAGCCGGCGCCGATGCTCCAGACGACCTGAACGTAGTACCCCAGGTCGAGCGCGTGGGTCCTGAGCGCCACGTGCCGCGTCATCACGATGAAGCCCATCACCAGCGCGTAGACGAGGGCACCCGCCACGGCGGCGCGGGCCGGCGACACGTCGGGCAGCCGAAGAGGCGCCGCCATGGCCCGGAGCCCGACCACCAGCGCCAGGACGATGACGAACTCGTCGGCCCGCTTGAACGTCGGGCCGCCCACGCTCAGCTCGCCGGTCGCGATGAGCGCCAGCAGCAAGAGCGTGACGCACCCCGCGACCGCCTCCAGCGGGCGGGCGGCGCGCGTCACGGCAAGCGGGTGTATCTGGCTCGCAGGCTGTCGAATCGGCGCGAGCGACGCAGACCGCGCTGGTTCAAGGTGAACCAGAAGAGGACGGACAGGATCCGAAGACCGTAGCCGACCGAGGCGATGAAGCTCGCCGACGAGGCCTCGGGGAAGTAGCGCGTGGGCACCGCGATCTCGGCGATCCGGAAGCGGGCGGCGACGACCTGCGCGATGATCTCCTGGTCGAAGACGAACCCGTCGGAGTTCGCCGGGAAGTTGACGGTCTCGAGCACCTCGCGCGTGAACGCGCGATACCCCGTGTGGTACTCCGACAGCGACAGCGAGAACACCCGGTTCTCCAGGCCGGTGAGGAATCGGTTCGCCAGATATTTCCACCACGGCATGCCCTGGGCGAGCGCCGAGCCCTCCTTGAGGCGCGAGCCCAGGACGACGTCGGCGCCGCCCTTCACGATCGGATCGATGATCTGCGGAACCAGCCGCGGATCGTACTGATAGTCGGGATGCACCATCACGACCACGTCGGCGCCCGCCCGCAGCGCCTCGGCGTAGCACGTCTTCTGGTTGGCGCCGTACCCATAGTTGCGGTTGTGGACGAAGATCTCCAGCCCGAGCTGGCGCGCCACGTCGAGCGTCGCGTCGGTCGAGCCGTCGTCGACCAGGATGACCAGGTTCACGGTGTCCTTCGGCAGCTCCTCGTAGGTCAGCCGGAGCGTCCGGCCGGCGTTGTACGCGGGCATGACGACGACGACCTTGGGGGTGGCGCGCGTGAGGCTCATGAGACTCCTGGCCGCTCGGCGGCGCTCTTCGGGTGGGCCTGCACGATGAACTGATAGCCCAGAAGACGGCGGACTTTCCGGGCGATCACCGCGTTGACCGAATGGGTGGCGGCGACCCATCGCCGATGCCAGCTCACCGGCAGGATCTGGTACAGCGGTGCTGGGGTGGCCGTGAAGCGCTCGATGAGGAGACCGGCGTCGGCGAGCATCGCGCGCAGCGAGCGCTCGGTGAAGAACCGGAGATGCGAGTGATCCAGGATGCCGCGATCGAGATAGTCGAACCGTCCGAACAGGAGCAGGAGCCGGATCCACAGGTGAGCGATGTTCGGGACCGAGATGACCACGAAGCCGCCCGGGGCGAGAGTCCGATCGAGCTCGACCAGGACGCGCAGCGGATCGACCAGGTGCTCGAGCACGTCGCCGTACACGATGACGTCGAACGGGCCCTCGCCCACGGGAATCTCGCGGTCGAGGTTCAAGGTGATCATGCGCTCGCAGTACCGGGCGCCGGCCTGCGCCAGCGCCGGGTCGCCCTCGATCGCGGTCACGCGCCACCCGAGCTCGCTGAGCCGCCGGCTCAGGAGACCGTCGGCCGCCCCGACGTCGAGGAGCTTCCGGCCCCGGCCCTCCCCCAGCCATCGCAGGATCACCGAGTGACTGCTGTGCGGATCCGGCTTGAGGACGTACCTGGGTGACGGCACGCTCATCACCCCATCATCGAACGTCCGGGGCTCGATCGGCAAGATTCGAGTGGCTAGGTCACCTTCACGAGGGCGTCGGCCGGGAGACTCTTCAGGAACTCGGTCAAGGCGCCCTCGAGGTAGCCCCGATCGCGGGACTCGAGCGTCACCTTCACCTTGTACTCGGGATTGGAAAACTCCGGATACGAGCCGAGCAGCAATAGCGGGTAGTCCGCCAGCAGCCGGTTGAGGTAGTCGGCGAGCACGCCCTCACCGATGGCGACGAAGACGTTCTTCAGGTGGATCGGCTGGTCGCGGAACCGCTCGCGGATGGCCTCGAACTTCTGGCGGAAGATCTCGGGTACGCCGGGCAGCACGTACACGTTGCGCATGAGGACCGTCGGGAACCGAATCGTCTCGCCGGCGACGAGCTCGGCGCCCTCGGGGATCTCGGCCATCTTCAGATGCGATTCCTTGAGCCGGTCGCGGAAGTGGCGCTCGAGGAGGTCGACGAGCATCGGGTGGCGCACGACCTTGGCACCCATCGCCAGCGCCACGCCCTCGAGCGTGACGTCGTCGTGGGTGGGCCCCACGCCGCCCGACGTGAACACGACGTCGTGGGCCCGGCTGAACGCCGCCACCTCCTGCGCGATCAGCTGGATCTCGTCGGGAATGACCGTGATGCGGCGCACCTCGACGCCGAGCGCACGGAGCTCGCGGCACAGGTACGCGGCGTTGGCGTCGGCGATCTTCCCGGAGAGGATCTCGTTGCCGACGAGAATGATTCCCGCGGTCTTCGGCATGGCTTCCCGGCGATTCTACGATGCTAGAATGCTGGAGTCGAGGCGGAGCGAATTGGAGGCGACATGATCACATTGAACGGCTGGGCGCTCACGCTCGGCGCCTCGTCGGGATTCGGCGAAGCGGCGAGCCTGGCATTGGCGCGCGCCGGGCTCAACATCTTCGGCGTGCATCTGGACCGCAAGGCGACCATGGCCAACGTCGAGCGGATCACCGGCGAGATCAAGGCGCTCGGCCGCGAGGCGAAGTTCTTCAACGTCAACGCCGCCGACGCCGAAAAGCGCGCCGAGATCGCGGGCGAGATGGCCGACCTCCTCGAGCAGCGCGGCGAGCCCGGCAGCCTGCGCGTGCTGCTCCACTCGCTCGCGTTCGGCACCCTCAAGCTCTACGTCGCCGATCCGATGAAGGAAGCCGTCACCCAGGCCCAGATGGACATGACCCTCGACGTCATGGCGCACTCGCTCGTCTACTGGACCCAGGAGGTCGTCGGCCGCGGGCTCATGACGCGCGGCGGCCGCATCTACGCGATGACCTCGTCGGGCGGCACGCGCGTGCTGCCGTTCTACGGTCCGGTCTCGGCGGCGAAGGCGGCCCTCGAGTCGCACATCCGTCAGCTCGCCTCCGAGCTGGCGCCGCAGGGCATCACGGCCAACGCGATTCGCGCCGGCGTCACCGACACGCCCGCGCTCCAGAAGATCCCGCGCCACGACTCGATCATCGCCGAGGCGCGCCGCCGCAACCCGAGCGGCCGTATGACCACCACCGAGGACGTGGCGCGGGCGATCGTCGTGCTCTCTCACCCTGATACGTACTGGATCACGGGCAACGTGATCGGCGTCGACGGCGGGGAAGATATCGTCGGGTGACCTACACCCAGGGGGTGGTTCTCGGCCTCGTCCAGGGGCTCACCGAGTTCCTTCCCGTTTCGTCCTCGGGGCACCTCATCCTGGTGCCGCACGTTTTCGGCTGGCCGGATCAGGGGCTTGCCTTCGACGCGGTCATGCACCTGGGCACTCTGGCGGCGCTCCTCGCCTATTTCCGGCGCGAGCTCCTCGACATGGCCTCGGGCGCGCTGTCGCGCCGGCTCGCCGCGTTGCTGATCCTCGCCACGATCCCCGGCGCGCTGGCCGGCGTGTTCCTCGAAAAGCTCATCGAGTCGAAGCTGCGGTCGCCGCTCGTCATCGCGGTCGCGACCGCCGGCTGGGCGATCGTCATGTGGATCGCGGATCGCCGCGCCGCGGGGCCGCCGGCGGCGCCGCGCGACCCGCTCGAGCGCGTCTCGCTGGGCCAGGCCCTCACGGTCGGCTGCGCCCAGGCGCTGGCGCTGATTCCCGGCACGTCGCGCTCGGGCATCACGATCACCGCCGGGCTCTTCGGCGGCCTCGATCGGGCGACCGCCGCGCGCTTCGCGTTCCTGCTCGGCATCCCGATCACGGCCGGCGCGGGATCGCTGAAGGCGCTTCGACTGCTGAGAGATGGTCTGCCGCCGGGTGAAGCCGGGCCCCTGACCGCGGCCCTCATCACGGCGTTCGTCAGCGGCTGGTTCGCGGTGTGGTTCCTGGTGAGCTATCTGAAGACGCGCTCGCTGCGGCCGTTCGTGGTCTACCGGCTGGTGCTCGCGCTGGTGATCTTTCTGGTGGTGCTTCGCGGCTGATCAGCCGCCCCGCTTCAGGCCCACATCAAGTCGAACAGCCGGCACGCGTTGCTCGAGAGCTGGTACATCACGTCCTCGATCGGCAGGCGCTTGAGCTTCGCGACCTCCTCGGCGACGCGGCCCGCGAGCCAGGGCCCGGATTCGAGGCCCTCGAATTCGCCGCCGTACGGCCACGGCCCGTCGCTCTCGACCAGCAGGGCGTCGAGCGGAACTCCCGTCACCAGATCGCGGTCCCGGTCGCGGGAGACGACGTCGGGAGTGACCGAGACCAGGTAGCCCGCGTCGACGATGGCGCGGGTCACCGCGGCCGGGGCCTTGTGCCAGTGGAACACGGCGTGCTCGACCCCGTGATCCTTGAGCGCCTCGAGCGCGTCGGCCGCGGCGCCGTGCGGCGCATGGAGCGCCACCGGCAGGTTCCAGCGGGTCGCGAGATCGAGCAGGCGGTCCAGGCGCGCGCGGCCCTGCGCGCGCAACGCCTCCGGATCGGGCGCGCCCTCCAGCGAGTACCAGGGCAAGCCGATCTCGCCGATGCCGACGATCCGCGAGTGGTGGGCGATGATCTGCGCCTCGACCCGCTCGAGATCTTCGTCGGTGAGATCGGTCCGATCGGGATGAAATCCGAGGCACGGCCAGACCATCTTCGGCGCCGTGGCTGCCGCCTCCAGAGTCTGGGCGTTCGTCTCGGGATCGCAGCCGACGGCGATCGCGCCCCACACGTCGTGCGCCATCGACAGCCGCAGCGTCTCCTTGAGGTCGGCGAACGCCGGATCGTGCAGATGACAGTGGCTATCGATGACCATTGGGCTCGCCTGTCAGTTCCCCGCCACCACCATGCGGCCGATCCTGAGCGTGGGCGCTACCGTCCGATCGCGCAGGACCAGGTCGTCTCCGACGCCGTCGATCGCCGACAGCATCTCCAGCAGGTTGCCGGCCACCGTCACCTCCTCCACCGGGTACGCGAGCTCGCCGTTCTCGATCCACTGCCCGGCGGCGCCGCGCGAATAGTCGCCGGTGACGCCGTTGACGCCGAAGCCGATCAGCTCGGTCACGTAGAAGCCGTTCTTCACCGACCCGATCAGCTCCTTCGGCGTCGACTTGCCCGGCAGCAGCATCAGGTTGGTCGTCGTGACCGACACACCCGCCCCGTCGCGTCCGGCGTGGTGCGTCGACTGAAGGCCGAGCTTGCGCGCGCTGTACGTGTCGAGCAGGTACGACTCGAGCACGCCGTCGCGCACCAGCACGGTGCGGCCGGTCGCGAGCCCTTCCCCGTCGAACGGGCGCGAGCCGAGCGCCGACGGGATCAGCGCGTCGTCGACGATCGTCACGGTGGGCGCGGCGATTCTGGTGCCGAGCCGATCGAGCAGGAACGAGGCGCGGCGATAGAGGCTCGGGCCGCTCACCGCCCCCGCGATCGAGCGCACGAGGCTCGCGGCGTTGTCGGGATCGAAGATCACGGGCACCTCGACCGACTTCATCTTGCGGGCGCCGAGCCGTCGCAGCGCGCGGGCCGCCGCCTTGCGCCCGACCGCCTCCGGATCCTCGAGCCGGTCGCGCTTGCGCGCGCTCGAGTACCAGTAGTCGCGCTGCATCTCGCCGTTCTGCGAGGCGATCGGCGACACGCTGATCCCGAAGCTGGTCGTGCCGTAGCCGTGAACGAAGCCGTGAGAGGTCGCGTACGCGTAGCGGGCCCGCCGGTCGGAGTATTCGGCGCCCTCGGAGTTCGTCACGCGCGGGTCGCTCTCGAGCGCCGCCGCCTCGACCCGCCGGGCGATCGCGATCTTCTCCTCCGGCGCCAGGTCGGGGCCGGTGTCCTCGAGATCCAGCTCGGGCACTCGCTGGATCAAGGTGGCCGGATCCGGCAGACCCGCGTGGGGATCCTCGGCGGTGATCTTCGCCAGCGCGGTCGCCTCGTCGACGACCCGCTCGAGCGACTCGCGCGAGAGATCCGAGGTCGACGCGGCCGCCGAGGCGCGCCCGGCGAAGACGCGCAGCGACAGGCGCTGCTCGCGCGAGTGGCTGATGTTCTCGATCTCGCGCATCCGCACCGAGCCGCTGAATCGGCTCTCCTCGACCAGATAGCCGTCGGCCGCGGTCGCGCCGCGCTGCGAGGCGCGCTTGAGCACGGAGACCAGCAAATCCGTGTTCATTCTAGCGGGGTCCTCGAGGCCGGCTTGGATCGAGGGTGGCCTGAAATAGGCGCGAGCCGGCTCCGTCGCGGCGTATTCATCGCAGTGCGATCACTGAACCCTGCCTGCGATCCGCGGGCCCCGCGCGCGTTCATACCGCGGTGCCTCCTACGGTGATGCCGTCGATGCGGATCGTGGGCAGGCCGACGCCGACCGGCACGGACTGGCCGTCCTTGCCGCAGGTGCCCACGCCCTCGTCGAGCTTCAGATCGCTGCCGACGCGGGTGACCCGCGTGAGCGCCTCCGGGCCGTTGCCGATCAGGGTCGCGCCCTTCACCGGCGCGGTGATCTTTCCGTCTTCGACCAGGTAGGCCTCGCTCGCGGAGAACACGAACTTGCCGTTCGTGATGTCGACCTGGCCGCCGCCGAACGTCACGGCGTAGAGGCCGTGCTTCACCGATTTCAAGATCTCCTCGGGGTCGTCCTGTCCGGCGAGCATGAACGTGTTGGTCATCCGCGGCATCGGCGGATAGGCGTACGACTCACGGCGCCCGTTGCCGGTCGGCTTCATGCCCATGAGCCGCGCGTTCAGCCGGTCCTGCATGTAGCCGGTGAGGATGCCGTTCTCGATCAGGACCGTGCGGCTGGTCGGCGTGCCCTCGTCGTCGACGTTGAGCGAGCCGCGGCGGTTC
>DATEMW010000379.1:0-18582 GCA_035275385.1 Candidatus Methylomirabilota bacterium
GCCCACCCCGAGCGCCCGCGCGCGCGAGCTCCGCGGCTCGGCGCCGGTCGACCTCGCCTGGCTCTGGCTGACGAGCAACCGCGAGGTGCGCGCGACGATCGATTGGTTCGTCGGGCTCGAGCCGCGCGTGGCGTCCCTCAGCGGCGACGACGTCGTCGCGCTCGGCGTCCCGCGCGGTCCCGCGGTCGCGCGCGTCCTGGCGGAGCTCAGAGACGGACGGCTCGACGGCACGCTCTCGAGCCGTGAGCTGGAAGAGGCGCACGTTCGACAATGGATCCTGAAAGGAGGATGAGTTGGCCCCGAAATACATCTTCGTGACCGGCGGCGTCGTGTCGTCACTCGGCAAGGGTCTGGCGGCGGCCTCGATCGGGGCGCTGCTGGAAGCACGCGGCTTTCGCGTGACGCTGCAGAAGATGGATCCGTACATCAACGTGGACGCGGGGACCATGAGCCCGTATCAGCACGGCGAGGTCTTCGTGACCGACGACGGCGGCGAGACCGATCTGGACCTCGGGCACTACGAACGCTTCACGTCGAGCCGGGTGACACGCGATCACAACGTGACGACCGGCAAGGTGTACTACTCGGTCATCCAGAAGGAGCGCCGGGGCGACTACCTCGGGCGGACGGTCCAGGTGATTCCGCACATCACCGACGAGATCAAGGCGTCCATCCGAAAGGTCTCCCGCGACACCGACGTGGTGATCGTCGAGGTCGGCGGCACCGTCGGCGACATCGAGGGGCTCCCGTTCCTGGAAGCTGTTCGCCAGTTCAGGAAGGACGTGGGGCGCGAGAACGTCATCTACGTGCACCTGACGCTCGTGCCCTACATGCAGGCGGCATCGGAGCTCAAGACGAAGGCCACGCAGCACTCGGTCAAGGAGCTCCGGGCGATCGGTATCCAGCCGGACGTGCTGCTGTGTCGCACCGATCGCTATCTGCCGCCGGGCATCAAGTCGAAGATCGCGCTCTTCTGCGACGTCGAGGAAGAAGCGGTCATCACGGCCAAGGACGTCGAGACGATCTACGAGGTTCCCCTGAACTTCCATCGTGAAGGGCTCGACGAGATCATCGTCAAGCTCCTTGGGCTCGAGTCGCGGCCGATCGACCTGTCGCGCTGGGAGAGCGTGGTGCGCCGGGTGAAGTCGCCGCTGGTCGAGACGCGCATCGCCGTGGTCGGCAAGTACGTCGAGCTGAAAGACTCCTACAAGAGCCTGGTCGAGGCGCTCGCCCACGGCGGCATCGCCAACGAGGCCCGGGTCGACGTGCAGTGGGTCGACGCCGAGCACATCGAGCGCGACGGCGCCGAGGCGCAGTTTGCCGGCGTCCACGGCATTCTCGTGCCGGGCGGCTTCGGGGATCGCGGGATCCGCGGCAAGATCGAGGCCGTGCGCTACGCGCGCGAGCGGCGCGTGCCGTATCTGGGCATCTGTCTGGGGATGCAGTGCGCGGTGATCGAGTACGCGCGCAACGTCTGCGGGCTCTCCGGCGCCAGCTCCTCGGAGTTCGAAGCCAACGCGCCGGACCTGGTGATCGACCTCTTGCCCGAGCAGCGCGGGCTCGCCGACAAGGGCGGCACGATGCGGCTCGGCCTGTATCCGATCGTGCTCGGCGAGGGCAGTCAGGCGTCGCGCCTGTACGGGCAGGGGATCATCCAGGAGCGCCATCGCCACCGGTACGAGGTCAACAACGACTATCTGCCGCGGCTGGAAAAGAACGGGCTCCGCGTGTCAGGCATCTGGGCCGAAAAGCAGCTGGTCGAGATCATCGAGATCCCGGAGCATCCGTACTTCGTGGCCGGCCAGTTCCACCCGGAGTTCCGCTCGCGGCCGTGGGAGCCGCATCCGTTGTTCGCCGGCTTCGTCAAGGCGGCTCTCGAGCACACCGCGCCATGACGACGCGGCCGGTCGTCGTCGGCGCCATCACGATCGGCGGGGGCGCGCCGCTGGCCCTGATCGGCGGGCCGTGCGCCATCGAGAACGAACGGCACGCCCTGATGACCGCCGAGCGCCTGATACGCATCGCCGCCGATCGCCGCGTCCCGTTCATCTACAAGTCGTCCTACGACAAGGCCAATCGCTCCTCGGTCAACGGCTATCGCGGCCCTGGGATCATCGAAGGGCTCCGGATCTTGAAGAAGGTGCGCGAGACCTTGAAGGTTCCAGTGCTCTCGGACGTCCACCAGGTGAGCGAGGTGGACCCGGCCGCAGAGGTCCTCGACGTGATCCAGATCCCGGCGTTCCTCTGCCGCCAGACCGATTTGATCCTGGCGGCGGCGGCCACCGGCAAGCCCGTCAATGTGAAGAAAGGCCAGTTCGTGGCCCCGCGGGACATGCAGAACGTCGTCGACAAGGTCCTGTCGAAGGGCAACGAGTCGATTCTGTTGACCGAGCGCGGCTCGAGCTTCGGCTACAATAACCTCGTCGTCGACATGCGCGGTCTCGCCATCATGCGTGAATTTGGATATCCGATCGTCTTCGACGCCACGCACTCCGTGCAATTGCCCGGCGGCGCCGGCGATCGCTCGGGAGGCGAGCGCCAATACGTGCCGGCGCTCGCGCGCGCCGCGGTGGCCTTCGGTGTCGACGCGCTCTTCATGGAAATGCACGAGGATCCGGACCGCACGCTGCCCGACGGTCGTCCGCTCTCGGACGGGCCGAACATGCTGCGCATCGACGACCTGCCGCGCCTGCTGGAGCAGCTCGGCGCGATCGGGGCCGCCGTCAAGCCGTGAGCGCCGACCGCACGCCCGACCTGCGTCGCCTGGCCGAGCGCGTCCTGCGCATCGAGGCCGACGCGATCCTTGGCCTCATTCCGAAGCTCGACGTGCGCTTCGAGCGCGCGGTCGAGGTGCTGCGCGCGTGTGCCGGGCGCGTGATCGTGACCGGCATGGGCAAGTCGGGGCTCATCGGCCGCAAGATCGCCGCGACGCTCGCGTCGACGGGCACGCCGGCCTACTTTCTCCACCCGGCCGAGGGCGTCCACGGCGACCTCGGGATGGTCGCGCGCGGCGACGTGGTGCTGGCGCTGTCGAACTCGGGAGAGACCGACGAGGTGCTGGCGATCCTGCCGCTGCTCAAGCGCCTGGGCATCCCGATCGTGCTGATGACGGGCAACCCGACGTCGTCCCTCGCGCGCCAGTGCGAAGTGGTGCTCGACGTCAGCGTGCCGGAGGAGGCGTGCCCGATGAACCTGGCGCCCACGTCGAGCACGACCGCCGCGCTCGCCGTCGGCGACGCGCTGGCGCTGGCGCTTCTCGAGCTCCGCGGGCTCCGTCCCGAGGACTACGCGGCCCTCCATCCGCGAGGATCGCTGGGCTGGCGCGCGCTCTTCCGGGTTTCGGATCTGATGCTCACGGGCGACGCGGTGCCGGTCGTGCCGGAGGGCACGCCGCTTCGCGACGTGATCGTCGAGATGACGCGCAAGCGCAAGGGCATGACGACCGTCGTCGACTCGGCCGGCCGGCTCGTCGGGGTGATCACGGACGGCGACCTTCGCCGCCTGCACCTGACCGGAAAATCCATCGACGAGCTCTCGGCCGGGCAGATCGGCAGCCGCGAGCCCAAGACGATCCGCGCCGAAGACCTCGCCGCCCAGGCGCTAGAGGTGATGGAAACCTGGCAAATCACCAGCCTGGTCATTCCCGATGCGGACGGGCGCCCTCTCGGGCTCATCCACATGCACGATATCCTTCGGGCAAAGATCGTTTAGTTTTCAAGGTGTTTCCGCTTTTTCTGTCCTCGAGTATGTGCTACCGTGGTACCGAAATTGCATTCCGGTCCGACTTCCCTTTAGAATCGACAGAGCGATGAGAACACGAGCGGCAGCGGCAACGATCCTCGGAATGGTGATCGTGTTCGTCCTGGCGGTGGCCGGGACGCTGATCGCCAAGAGCCGCGTTCCCCCGACCGAGGCGACCGGCACGATCACATCCAGCGCGGACCTCCGGATCAAGGAAGCGCACATCGAAGAGGAAACCGCCGGCGTGCGCTGGAGACTCAAGGCCGAGCAGGCGCTGATCTTCGAGGCGGAAGGGCGCACGGCGCTCCGGAGCATCGCGGTCGACGTCTTCGAGCGCGACCGCTCGTGGACGATCGTGGGCGAGGAGGGCGACCTCTTCCAGGCGACGAAGAATCTGGAAATCCGGAAAAACGTCGTGCTGACGTCCAGCGACGGTGTGCGGCTGGAGACCAGCGTGCTCCGCTGGCAAGGCGCCGAGAAGCGGCTGTGGACGGACGCGCCGGTACGGCTCTCGCGCGGCGGCGCGGTTGCGGACGGCTCCGCCCTCGAGGTGAGGATGTCCGAGGAGTACACGTCGATGGCCGGCCGAGTCCACTCCGTCTTCACGGACGCGCGCCGGTGAGGACCGCCGCGATCCTCGCCGCGCTCCTGCTGGCGGCGATCCCTGCCGGATCGGGCGCCCAGTCGGCGCCGGCCAAGGGCGGTGCGCAGAGTGCGGCGCCTGGCAAGAGTTCGGCAGCCCAGCCGCCGGCGGCTCAGCCCGCGCCGAAAGCGAAAGACGGCAAGGAAGAGGACAAGCTGCCGCTCACGGTCGACGCGGACAAGATGGAGCGCTTCGGCAAGGCGAGCCTCGTCATCTTCAGCGGCAACGTCGTGGCCCGGCGAGACAACTCGGTCCAGTACGCCGATCGGGTCGAGGTCTACATGGACGAGAAGGGCGACCGGATCATGCGGACGGTCTCGACCGGGAGCGTCCGGATCATCACCAAGGACTGCCGCACCGGCACCGCTCAGCGCGCGGAGTACTTCGACCTCGACCAGCGGGTCGTGCTCTCCGGCAACGCGCGCGTGTGGCAGGACGACAACGTCGTCTCCGGCGACACGATCACGATCTACATGGCCCAGGACCGGACGATCGTCGAAGGCGGCCAACAGGAGCGCGTCAAGGGCATCTTCTACTCGCAGAAGGACACCGCGACCAAGCAGGACGGCCAACCGGCGCCCCGCCGCTCGGCGGAAGTCTGCAAGAACTGAGCGATGGAAGGTCTGGTGGCGCAAGGGCTCATGAAGTGGTTCAAGACGCGCAAAGTGGTCGACTCCGTCTCGCTCGACATCCAGCGCGGTGAGATCGTCGGCCTACTCGGGCCCAACGGCGCCGGCAAGACGACGTCGTTCTACATGATGGTCGGGCTCCTGGCCGCCGACGGCGGTCGCATCTTCCTCGAAGGGCAGGAGATCACGAAGCTCCCGATGTACCAGCGATGCCGGATGGGCGTCGGCTATCTTCCACAAGAGTCCTCGGTGTTCAGAAAGCTCACGGTCGAAGAGAACCTCCTCGCGATTCTCGAAACGCTCGAGCTCACGCGCGACGAGCGCCGCGACCGGGCACGCGAGCTCCTGGCCGAGCTCGATCTCACGCCGCTGGCGCGTTATCCGGCCTACACGCTCTCCGGCGGTGAGCGCCGACGGCTCGAGATCACCCGGGCGCTGGTGACCTCGCCGCAGTACCTCTTGCTGGACGAGCCGTTCACCGGCATCGATCCGATCGCGATCGGCGACATCCAGGAGATCGTCGGCCGGCTCCGCGAGCGCGGCATCGGCATCCTCATCACCGACCACAACGTGCGCGAGACCCTCAGAATCACCGATCGCGCGTACATCCTCTACGACGGCAAGATCCTGGTGGCCGGCACCGCCACCGAGATCGCCCACAACCCCGTGGCCCGGGAAATCTACCTGGGCGAGCGGTTCGCACTCTAGGCGGGGGCGACAAACCTCATGGCCATGGAGGCGCGCCTCTCGTTACGGCAGAGCCAGCGGGTCGTCATGACTCCGCTGCTGCAGCAGGCGATTCAGCTGCTGCAGCTCTCGACGCTCGAGCTCCAGGAGGTCGTCCAGAAGGAGCTGCTCGAGAACCCGCTGCTGGAAGAAGTCACCCCGGATACGCCGGATACGCCGCCGGCCGACGCGCCGGTCACCGCCGATACGCCGCCGGCGCCGACGGTGGAGCAGTTGACGACCGAAACCCCGCCGACCACCGAGCGGCAGACGGACGAGCTGCCGTTCGATTTCACCGCGGTGATGTCGGCAGACGACGACCATGAGGAGCGCTCGCTGGTCTCGCAGGAAGACCGCGAGGATCTCCCGTTCGAGAACGTCGTCCGGACCCAGCTGTCGCTGACGGATCACCTCGAGGAGCAGCTGCGCTTCGCGGCCGAAGACCAGGTCGTGCGGCGGATCGGCAACGAGATCATCGGCAACCTCGACGAGGACGGCTATCTGCGCGCCGAGATCGACGAGCTCGCCCAGCGATGCGGCGTCCCCGCGGACCAGATCAGCAAGGTCCTCGAGCTCGTGCAGAGCTTCGATCCCCCGGGCGTGGCGGCGCGGAACATCCAGGAGTGCCTGCTGCTGCAGCTCAAGCGTGATCCGCTGCCCGATCCCGTCTCGGTCGAGATCATCGAGAGCCACTTCGACGACCTGAGCCGGCGGCGCTACCAGGACATCGCGCGCGCGATGAAGCTCCCGCTCGACCGGATCATGGAGTCGGTCGAGGAGATCATGGGCCTCGAGCCCAAGCCGGGACGCCGGTTCGGCGGCAACGACTCGCGCTACATCGTGCCGGACGTCTACGTCTACAAGCTCGGCAACGAGTACACGATCGTCCTCAACGAGGACGGCGTACCGCGCCTGCGCGTGAACTCGCTCTACCGGTCGCTGCTGAAGAGCTCCGGTGTCGATGAGGCCAAACAGTACGTCGAGCAGAAGCTGCGGTCGGCCATGTGGCTGATCAAGAGCGTCGACCAGCGGCAGCGCACCCTGCGCAAGGTCACGCAGTCGATCGTGAAGTTCCAGCGCGATTTCCTCGACCGCGGCCTGCCGCACCTGCGTCCGCTGTCCCTGCGGGACGTCGGCGAGGACATCGGCATGCACGAGTCGACGATCAGCCGCGTGACGACGAACAAGTACGTCGAGACGCCGCAGGGCCTGTTCGAGCTGAAGTTCTTCTTCCACAGCGGCATCGCCTCGGGCGACGGCGAGATGGTCTCGTCGGTATCGGTCAAGAAGATGATCCAGGACCTCCTGGCCGCCGAGGACCCGGCGAAGCCGCAGTCGGATCAGGAAGTCGCGCAGGCGCTGCAGAAGCGCGGCCTCACGATCGCCCGTCGCACGGTCGCCAAGTACCGCGAGGAGCTCGGGATTCTGCCCTCGCACCAGCGCCGGCTGGCGCCGCGAAAGCGGTGAAGCGCGTCCGGATGGTGAGGGGAGGCTAGGATGACCGCCCCGCTCTCCGTCGTGGTCATCACCGGGCTCAGCGGTGCCGGCAAGAGCTACGCAATCAAGTGCTTCGAGGACATGGGCTTCTTCTGCGTCGACAACCTGCCCACGACCTTGATCCCCACCTTCGCCGACCTGATCATGCGGTCCGAGCAGCCGATCCATCGTGTCGCCCTGGGCGTCGACGTGCGCGAGGGCGCGTACCTCTCGCGCCTGCTCGACACGATCCGCGAGCTGCGCGCGCGCGGCCACACGGTCGAGGTCCTGTTTCTCGAGGCGAGCGAGGAAGCGCTGGTGCGCCGCTATCACGAGACGCGCCGCCGCCATCCGCTGGCCGGCGAGGGCAACGCCCTCGACGGGATCCGGGCCGAGCGCAAGACGCTCTCGGATCTGCGCGAGGTCGCCGACCGGATCCTCGACACCTCCGCGCTCACCGTGCACCAGCTCAAGGACCGCCTGGTCGAGCTCTACGTCGCGCCGAAGGCGCGGCCGGGCCTGGCCACGTCGCTGGTCTCCTTCGGGTTCAAGCACGGGGTGCCGTTCGACGCCGATCTCGTCTTCGACGTCCGCTTCCTGCCCAATCCACACTTCGTCGAATCGCTGCGCCCGCTCGACGGGCGCGACGAGCGCGTGCGCGCCTTCGTGCTCGACCACCCGGAGAGCAAGGAGATGCTCCGCCGGCTCGAGGACTTTCTGAAGTTCGTCCTGCCCTGCTACGAGCGGGAGGGCAAGGCGTATCTCACCGTCGCGATCGGCTGCACCGGCGGCCGCCACCGGTCGGTCACGCTCGCGGAGGAGCTCGGGCGGTTCCTGTCAGGGCTCGGCTACGCGCCGGCCGTGGTGCACCGCGACCTCGAGCGCGAGTAAGGGCCCGGTCGGGCGATGGACCGGCTGGCGTTCTGCCTCGGCATCCACAACCACCAGCCGATCGGCAACTTCGAACACGTCGTGGCCGAGGCGACCGAGCGCGCCTACCGGCCCTTTCTGGAGCGGCTCGAGCGGCGCCCTGAAGTCCGGCTGAGCGTGCACTGCACGGGCAGCCTCCTCGAGTGGCTCCGCGAGCACGCGGCGCGCACGTTCGACCTGCTCGGCGCCGTCGCGGCGCGCGGCCAGGTCGAGCTCCTCACCGGCGGCTTTTACGAGCCGATCCTGGCCGTCCTGCCGGATCACGACAAGCTCGGCCAGATCGACCGGCTGACCACGTTCCTCAAGTCGAGCTTCGGCGTGCGCCCGCGCGGCATGTGGCTCGCCGAGCGCGTGTGGGAGCCGCACCTGCCGCGGATCCTCGCCGACGCGGGTGTCGAGTACGTGCTGGTCGACGACCGCCACTTCGCGCTGGCCGGACTCGACGTCGACACGCTCGGCGGCTACTACCTGACCGACGAGCAGGGGCAGAGCCTCCGCGTCTTCCCGATCAACCAGCGTCTGCGCTACCTGATCCCGTTCGCTCCCGTCGACGACGCGATCGAGTACCTCGCCGGGTGGCGCGGGCGCGTGCCGGCGATCACGATGGCCGACGACGGCGAGAAGTTCGGCGTGTGGCCGGGCACGCACGCGCACGTCTACGGAGAGGGCTGGCTCGATCAGTTCTTCGACCGGCTCGTGTCCACTCCGTGGCTCGAGCCGACAACCCTCGCCGACGTCGTCGAGCGGGTGCCGGCGAGCGGCCGCGTGTACCTGCCGACCGCCTCCTACGGGGAGATGGGCGAATGGGCGCTGCCCGCGAACGCGGCGCGCGCGCTCGAGGCGGCCAGGGCCGAGATCGCCCGGCTGCCCGACGGAGAGCGAGTGACCGGCCTCTTGCGCGGCGGCTTCTGGCGCAGCTTTCTCGTGAAGTACCCGGAGGTCGGCGACACCTACTGGAAGATGCTGCGCGTGTCGCGCGCGATCCACACCGCCGTCGCGCGGCGTGCCGACGACCCGCGGCTCGCCCGCGGTCAGGTCGCGCTCTGGCGGGGCCAGGCCAACGACGCCTACTGGCACGGCGTCTTCGGCGGCTGTTATCTGCCGCACCTGCGCCGCGCGGTGAAGACGTCGCTGCTCGAGGCCGAGCGCTCGCTGGTGGAGGCGGGCGAGGCGCCGGAGACCGCGTGGACGCGCGAGGACGGCGACGGCGACGGACGCGCGGAGGTTTACGTCCGAACGCGCGCGCTCTCGGTCACGCTCGAGCCCGATGCGGGCGGGATGGTCACGGAGCTCGGCTACTATCCGGCGGGGCTGGACGTCGTCGACGTGCTGGCCCGCCGGCCCGAGGCCTACCACGACAAGGTGCGAGAGCGCGCCGCGGCCGGCGACTCGGGCGGCGCGCGGACGATCCACGAAGCGGCCACGCCCAAAGAGGCCGGGCTCGACGTCCTGCTGGCGTACGACGAGCTCCGTCGCGGCTCGCTCATCGAAGCGTTCTTCGCCGACGGCGGCGAGCCGCTCGATCCGGTCGCGCCGTGGCGCGCGGCGCGAGCGCTGATCGGCGCCGAGCCGCTCGCGTGCGTCGTCCACGACGACGCGGGCGGCGCCTCGGCCGTCTTCTCGCGCGAGGCGACCGACGCGCTTCCGGCCGCGCTCGAAAAGCGGGTGACGATACGAGACGAGACGCTCGAGGTCCACTACCGTCTGCGCCCCGCCGCCGGCCGGGGGCTCACCGGGCGCTGGGCGGTCCAGTGGAATCTCGCGCTGACGGCCGGCGCGGCGCCCGATCGCTATTTCGACATCACGGACCGGCCGACCCTGGGAAGCTCCGGGCGCATCGCGAATCTGTCGGGGGTGACGATGGTCGATGAGTGGGCGGCTGTGGAAGCGCGGCTCACGTGGAGCCCGTCCGCCGAGCTCGCGTGGGGACCGGTGGAGACGGTGTCGATTTCAGAGGGCGGGTTCGAGCGGATCTATCAGGGGACCGCGCTCTTGCTCGTGTGGCATCTCGACGTCGCGCCGGGGGGCGAAGGCCGGATCGGCGCCGCGATAAGGCTCGCGCGCCGATGACACTCGACGACGTCGACCACATCGAACGGACCGACAAGCACGGCACGCGCGACGTGCTGGCGGCGTTTCCCGCGCAATGCCGCAACGCGCTCGCGCTGCGGGCGGCGCCGGCGCTGTCGCTGCCGCGGCCGAAGCTCGTCGTGCTGGTCGGGATGGGCGGGTCGGCGGCGGGCGCCGAGCTGATCGCCGGTTGCGCCGCCGAGCGGCTCGACGTGCCGATCGTCGTGCACCGCAACTACGGTCTGCCGGCGACGGCCGGCACGCAGACGCTCGTCGTCGCCTCGTCCTACTCGGGCGACACGGCGGAAGTGCTCTCGGCGGCCGAGGCGGCGCTCGAGCGCGGCGTGCCGCTGGTGGCGCTCACCGCGGGCGGCCGGCTGGGCCAGCTCGCCGCGGCACGCAGCGTGTCGCGGGTGACCTTGCCGGACGGCCTGATGCCGCGCATGGCGCTTGGCTACCTGTTCTTCCCGGCGCTGTACATCCTGCGCGACGCCGGCCTCGAGATCGCGGGCGAAGCCGAGATCGCCGAGGCGCTCGACGTCGTGACCGCGCTCGCCGCCGAGCTCGGCCCCGGACGGCCGGCCGCGCAGAACCAGGCCAAGCAGCTGGCGCTCGCCATCGGCGCCGGCCTCCCGGCGTTCTACGGCGGCCCGTCGACCGGCGGCGTGGCATACCGCTGGAAGACCGAGGTCGAAGAAAACGCCAAGCGGTTCGCGATCGCGGGAGCCGTTCCCGAAATGAACCACAACGAGATCGAAGCGTGGCGCGCGCCGGCCGCCGCCTCGATGCACGCGGTCTTCTTGCGCGATCGCGACGAATCGCCCGAGATCGCGCGGCGCTTCGCGGTGATGCGCGAGCTGATCGGCGCCGCGAACGGCCGGGTGAGTGAGTGCTCGACGCGCGGCGCCGGACGGGTGGCGCGCCTGCTCGGCCTGGCCTACCTCGGCGCGTGGACGAGCTACTACGTCGCCGTCGCCGGCGGAACGGACCCGTGGCCGATCCCGGTGCTCGACGAGCTCAAGCGACGGCTGCGAGCCCCTTAGCCGCGCTCGGAATCCGTGTTACAGTTGCGGCGCTTGTATCAGATGACGATGCGCGGGAGGTAGTCGATGGTTCGTGACGAGTATCTGTTCACGTCGGAGTCGGTGACCGAGGGTCACCCCGACAAGATCGCCGACCAGATCTCCGATGCGGTGCTGGACGCGATCATCAGCCAGGATCCCACCGGCCGCGTCGCCTGCGAGTCCCTTCTGACCACCGGGCTCGTCGTGGTGGCGGGCGAGATCACCACCTCCTGCTACGTCGACATTCCGCGGATCGCGCGCGACACCATCAAAGAGGTCGGCTACACGCGGGCGAAGTTCGGCTTCGACTACGAGACCTGCGGCGTCATCGCGGCGATCGACGAGCAATCGTCCGACATCGCCCAGGGCGTCGACAAGCTCGGCGCCGGCGACCAGGGGCTCATGTTCGGCTACGCCTGCACCGAGACACAAGAGCTCATGCCGATGCCGATCATGCTCGCGCACAAGCTCGTCATGCGGCTCTCGGAGCGTCGCCGGTCCGGAGCGCTCGACTATCTGCGGCCCGACGGTAAGTCGCAGGTCAGCATCCGCTACGTCGACGGCGTGCCGCGCTCGGTCGAAACGGTCGTCGTGTCGACCCAGCACAGCCCCGACGCCGGCGCCCAGCGGATCCGCGACGACGTGATCGAGCAGGTGATCAAGCCGACGATCCCGGCCGAGCTGATCGACTTCAACAAATGCGTCATCCACGTCAACCCGACCGGCCGCTTCGTGACCGGCGGGCCGATGGGCGACACCGGCCTCACCGGACGCAAGATCATCGTGGACACCTATGGCGGCTCGTGCCCGCACGGCGGCGGGGCCTTCTCGGGCAAGGATCCGACGAAGGTCGACCGCTCCGCGTGCTACATGGCGCGCCACGTCGCCAAGAACGTCGTCGCGGCGGGCCTGGCCCAGCGGGCGCAGGTGCAGGTCGCGTACGCGATCGGCGTCGCCGAGCCGGTCTCGATCATGGTCGACACGTTCGGGACCGGGAAGGTGCCGAACAAGGTCCTCGAGGCGATGATCCGGCGCCACTTCGACTTCACGCCGGCCGGCATCATCAAGTACCTCGACCTGCGCCGGCCGATCTACAAGAAGACCGCGGCCTTCGGCCACTTCGGGCGCCAGGAGCCGGAGTTCGCCTGGGAGCGGACGAACCGCGTCAAGGACCTGCGCGACGACGCAGGCGTGTAGGACAGCATTCCGATAGGCCCGGCACCGGCGCGGCCGTCCCCGAATGGACGGCCGGCGGCGTCGGGCGCGACGAAGCGCGACTAAGACAAGGACGGCATTCCATGGTGGAGCACGACGTCAAGAATCTGTCGCTCGCCAACGAGGGGCGACTGAAGATCGAGTGGGCCGAGCAGTCGATGCCGGTGCTGCGGCAGGTCCGCGAGCGGTTCACGCACGAGCAGCCGCTCAAGGGCATTCGGCTCGGCGCGTGCCTGCACGTCACGACCGAGACCGCGGTGCTCATGCTCACGCTCAAGGCGGGCGGCGCGCAGCTCGCCCTGTGCGCGTCGAATCCGTTGTCGACGCAGGACGACACGGCGGCCGCGCTCGTGAAGGAGTACGACATCCCGGTGTTCGCCCACAAGGGTGAGGACAACGAGCGCTACTACCGCCACCTCACCTCGGTGCTGGGTACCCGGCCTCAGGTCACGATGGACGACGGCGCCGATTTGATCTCGCAGCTCCACAGCGCCCGCAAGGACCTGGTCGGCGACGTGATCGGCGGCACCGAGGAGACGACCACCGGTGTGATCCGCCTGCGCGCGATGGAGCGCGAGGGCGTGCTCGCGTTTCCGGTCATCGCGGTCAACGACGCCGACACCAAGCACCTGTTCGACAACCGCTACGGGACCGGCCAGTCGACGATCGACGGCATCATGCGCGCGACCAACATCCTGCTGGCCGGCCGCACCGTCGTGGTCGCCGGGTACGGGATGTGCGGCCGCGGAGTCGCCTCGCGCGCCAAGGGGCTCGGCGCCCATGTCATCGTGACCGAGGTGGAGCCGATGCGGGCCCTCGAGGCCGTGATGGACGGCTTCCAGGTCATGCCGATGACCAAGGCGGCGTCGGTCGGCGACGTGTTCGTCACGGTGACCGGCAACACGTCCGTGATGTCGAGCGACCACTTCGGCCAGCTCAAGGACGGCGCGATCCTGTGCAACTCCGGCCACTTCAACGTCGAGATCGACCTCGACACGCTCGGCGCGATGGCCCGCAGCCGCCGCGCGGTGCGCCCGTTCGTCGAGGAATTCGTGCTCGACCGCGGCCAGCGCGTCTACGTGCTGGGCGAGGGACGCCTGATCAACCTCGCCGCGGCGGAAGGCCACCCCGCCTCGGTCATGGACATGAGCTTCGCCAACCAGGCGCTGTCGGCCGAGTACATGGTCAAGCACGGCCGGACCATGGCCAAGAAGGTCTTCGTGGTCCCGCGCGAGATCGATCTGGAGATCGCGCGGCTCAAGCTCGCCTCGATGGGCGTCGCGATCGACGAGCTCACGGCCGCCCAGCGCGAGTATCTCGCCTCCTGGACGCACGGCACCTGATCGGAGCCCGCCGAGGCCGATGAACAGGCCGCAGCCCGTTCTGCTGCTGCTCCTCCTGCTCCTGGTCTTCGGCGTCCTCGCGCAGGTCGTTCCGCTTTACACCGACTGGCTCTGGTTCCAGGAGGTCGGCTACTCCGAGGTCTTCGTCAAGACGCTGTCGCTGCGCGGCTCGCTGTTCGCGGCGCTTTCGATCGGCGTCCTGCTCTTCCTCTACGCCAACCTGACCTTCGCCGCGCGCACCGCGGCGCCCGACGTGATCTGGGAGCTCGAGGACCAGCTCGGGCTGCCGAGCCGGGTGATCATCGAGCCGCTGATCCGGCGCTTCCTGCCGATCGTGCTCCTGTTGATCGCGGTGGCCTCGGGCATGCGGGCCACCGTGCACTGGGAGCTGGTGCTCGGCTATCTCAACGCGACGCCGTTCGGCAGCGTCGACCCGCTGTTCGGCTACGACCTGAGCTTCTTCGTCTTCGTGCTGCCGCTGTGGCGCCTCGTGCACGGCTGGGCCCTCACCCTGGTGATCGCGACGATCATGCTGACCCTCGCGATCTACGTGCTGCAGCGGAGCCTCGTGCTGACGAGCCGCGGCCCGCGTCTGGCCGCGGGCGCCCGCTCGCATCTGCTCGTCCTCGGCGCGGTCGCGCTGGCCCTCAAGGCGATCGGCTTCTGGCTCGACCGATTCGAGCTGGTCTTCTCGCCGCGCGGGATCGTGTTCGGCGCCGCGTACACCGACATCTACGCGTCCCTGCCGGTGCTCGGCGCGCTCGCCGTGTTCGCGGCGCTCTGCGCGGTGGCGTGCCTGGCCCAGATCGCGCGGTCGGGCCTGCGCCTGGTGGCGGGCGGCCTGATCGCGCTGGCTCTGGTCTGGGTGGTGGGGCTCGGTGTCTACCCGGCGCTGCTCCAGCGCTTCAGGGTCACCCCCAACGAGCTCGCCGCCGAGCGGCCGTTCATCGGTCACAACATCCGGATGACCCGCCAGGCGTACGGGCTGGATCGGATCGTCGAGCGCGAGTTCCCGGCCGACGAAGCGCTCGACGCGCGCGCCCTCGATCGCAATGCGGCGACCATCAAGAACATCAGGCTCTGGGACTACCGGCCGCTCCTCCGCACGTTCGCTCAGCTGCAGGAGATCCGGACCTACTACAAGTTCGTCGACGTCGACAACGACCGCTATATCGTCAACGGCGAATACCGGCAGCTCATGCTGTCGCCGCGCGAGCTCTCGTACCAACACTTACAGTCGCGCATCTGGATCAACGAGCACCTCACGTTCACCCACGGCTACGGGGTCGTCGTGGGACCGGTCAACCGCATCACCGCGGAGGGCCTGCCGGAGTTCCTGGTCAAGGACATCCCGCCGCAGTCGACGAGCGGCTTTCCGAAGATCACGCGGCCGCAGATCTACTACGGCGAAGTGTCGAACGAATACGTGCTGGTGAAGACGAAGTCGCAGGAGCTCGACTATCCCTCGGGCGACCAGAACGTCTACACGACCTACTCGGGCGTCGGCGGCATCCCGCTCACGTCCTTCCTGCGCAAGGTCGCGTTCGCGATGCGGTTCGGCGAGATCAAGATCCTCCTGTCGAACGACCTCACCGATCAGAGCCGGATCATGATGTACCGGACCGTCACCCAGCGCGTGCGGCAGATCGCGCCGTTCTTCAAGTTCGACCGCGATCCGTACATGGTCATCGACGACGACGGCCGCCAGATCTGGATGCTCGACGGCTACACGACGACCGACCGCTATCCGTACTCCGACCCGGTGCCGGGCGTCGGCAACTACATCCGGAACTCGGTGAAGGTGACGATCGACGCGTACGACGGCACGGTCACGTTCTATCGGGCCGACGACGCCGATCCGATCGTGCGCGCGTACGGCGGCGCGTTCTCCGGGCTGCTCAAGCCGCTCGACCGGATGCCGGAGGTGCTCCGGCGCCACATCCGCTACCCCGAGGATTTCTTCGCGATCCAGGCGCGGAAATACGCGACGTACCACATGCTCGACCCGCAAGTCTTCTACAACAAGGAAGACCTCTGGGCGCTGCCGCGCCGCACGATCGAGGGCCGCGACCGCGACATGGAGCCGTACTACACGATCATGCGGCTCCCGAACGAGCAGCGGGAGGAGTTCATCCTGCTGACGCTCTTCAATCCGGCGCGCCGCGACAACATGATCGGCTGGATGGCCGCGCGCTCCGATCCGCCGAACTACGGCCGGCTGATCGTCTTCAACTTCCCCAAGCAGAAGCTGGTCTACGGCCCGCGGCAGATCGACGCGCGGATCGATCAGGATCCGGTGATCTCGCAGCAGCTGGCGCTCTGGAACCAGCGCGGCTCGACCGTCATCCGCGGCTCCTTGCTCGCGATCCCGATCGACCAGTCGCTGATCTACGTCCAGCCGCTCTACCTGGCTGCCTCGGAGCAGGGCGCGCTCCCCGAGCTCCGGCGTGTGATCGTCGCGTACGGTAACCAGATCGCGATGGAGCCGACGCTCGAGCAGTCGCTCGCGCGGATCTTCGGCGGACGCCCGTCCTCGCCGGCGACGGCCTCGCCTCACGTTGCGAGCACGCCGGCGAACGCGACCACCGACGCGCGGCAGCTCAGCCAGCGGGCGCTGGAGATCTGGACGCGGGCGCAGGAGGCGCTGCGCCGGGGTGACTGGGCGGCATACGGCGCCGAGCAGAAGCGCCTCGAAGAGACGCTGCGCGCCTTGTCGCAGGCGAAGTAGGGGAGCCCCGCGCCGACCGCCATGCCCAACGTGCTCGTGACGACGGCGTTCGACGAGCGACAGATCGAGCGCCTGCGGCGCATCTCGCCGCGGCTCACCGTGACCCGCGCCGAGGCCGACACCGCCGACTACTCGGCCACCGACATCCTCTACGGCGGCATCCTGCCGCGCGATCGCTCGCGGGCGCCCAACCTCAAGTGGGTCCAGGTCCACATGGCAGGCGTGAACGGGCTCTACGACCATCCGCTCTATGCCAACCCTGAAATCGCGGTGACGACCGCCAGCGGCGTGCACGCGGCGACCGTGGCCGAGTACGCGATGACCGCGCTCCTGGCACTCGCGCATCGCGTGCCGCGGATGGTCGAGTGGCAGGGGCGGGGCGTGTGGCCGCCGGACGAGCAGCGCTGGCCCCTGTTCGTGCCGACCGCCGTCCGGGGCGCCTCGCTCGGGATCATCGGCTACGGCAGCATCGGCCGCGAGCTCGCGCGCATCGCGAAGAGCGCGTTCGCGATGCGGATCCTGGCGTGCAAGCGCGACCCGGCGCGGCGCGCGGATCACGGCTACTGCCCGGCCGGCACCGGCGACCCCGAGGGACGGCTCCCCGACGCGTGGTTCTCGCCCGCGCAGCTGGGTGAACTGCTGGGCGCCTCGGATGCGGTCGTGATGTGCGCGCCGCTCACGCGCGAGACCCGCGAGATGATCGGCGCCCGCGAGCTCGCCGCGATGAAGCCGACGGCCTACTTCGTCAACGTGGGGCGCGGCGCCAGCGTCGACGAGGCGGCGCTGGCTCGGGCGCTCGCCGACGGCCGCATCGCGGGCGCCGCGGTCGACGTCTTCGCCCAGGAGCCGCCGCCCGCCGGCCATCCGCTCTACGCGGTCGGCGATCGGGTGATCGTGTCGCCGCACGTTTCCGGCTTCGTGGCGAGCTACGACGAGGACTGCTGCACCCTGTTCGCGGAAAACCTGAAGCGCTACCTCGAGGGCACGCCGCTCCTGAACCTGGTCGACCGCACCAAAGGCTACTAGCGCGCCGACCCGCTGGAGAGCGGCGGGCGCGGCACCGGGATCGGCGCGCCGCGGTCCCAGAGCTGGCGGAGAAGGCGCAGCCGTTCCCGGTCGAGCTTCTCCATCGCTTCCACCGCCGACGGCGCCTCGGCGGCGCAGCCCTCGAGCTCCGGATGCTCGGCACGGCGCAGCCACTCGCCGCCGCGCTCCACCGACTCGATCACGAGCAGGTAGGGCACCGCCTCGTAGTAGGCAAGATCGCGAACCGCCTCGGGCCTATCGGGCCACACGTCGGTCATTGAGCGAACGGCACCCAGGCGATCGGCACGCCCGCGTCCGACTGACGCGCCTTCTCGGTCGCCGCGATCCAGCTGTCGCCCTCGGGCAGCAGCACCGAGGCCGCCCGCACGCGGCACATGCTGGCGTCGTCGACGTTGGCCGGCACGACGCTTTGCTCGGAGAGCGCGCGGGCCGCGTCGATCAGACGGCGCCGGACGTAGATGACCATCGCGTCGGTCGTCCCGAGATGCTCCTGGGTACGGTCGTAGATCGGCCCCATGGTCTCGGTCATCGCGCGGTCTTGCAGGTTGACCAGGAACGGGATGCCGATCATGAGCTCGTTCTTGGCGAGCTGCCGATCGACCAGGTAGTCGTTGTGGATGTTCGCCTTCGTGTAGAACCGCGTGTGCGGCTCGCTGGTCGCCTCGAGGTACCCGCCCCAGGCGGTGAACGGATTGCGCGTCTGCTCGCGCTCCTGCTCGGTCACCGGCCGGTCGAGGCGGCCGCGCATCATGATCTGCAAGTTGTAGTTGTCGTCGAGCGGCACCCACGCGCGGGCCGAGACGATGTTCGGATCGCTGGCGGCGATCATCGAGTAGAACGGCATGATGAACTGGGTGATCCGGTGCCAGTAGAGCCCGTCGACGTCCCACCGGCGCCGCGCGGAGTAGCAGGCGCCGTAGTCGGTCGGCAGCACCTCCAGCCGCGGCCGCTTGTCCTGGTGGAAGGTCCC
>DATEMW010000380.1:0-7343 GCA_035275385.1 Candidatus Methylomirabilota bacterium
CCCTCACTCGCTTCATGTGACGACCTCCTCCGGCTCGGTAATTTCTCCACGGGCGCCCGCGCGGCGTCGCCACGCGCGCTGCCCGTCGAATCGAGCGAGCAATGCGTGTGCCTATGCGCGGCGGAACCCGTGCGCGGTAAAAGGTCGCGGATGGAGCAGACGGCTTTGCGGCGGGCGGGCTTCGGCCCGCGGCGGGTGTCAGCGCGAGAACACTGCGGTAAGTCTTACATCCACGGGGCCCCCAAATGTCCTGGCTTTTGTGGGGCCCCTGGCGTAACCTGCCTGGACAGGTACAAGGACGCGGCTCGAACACCTCCTACAGGAGAACGCCATGCCGAAGATCAAGCACATCGCCCTCTCGACCCAGGACGTGGACAAGACCGCGAAGTTCTACATGGACGTGTTCGGCATGAAGGAGATCGCCAAGATCGATAGCCCGGGCGCTCGCGGCTACTACCTCAGCGACGGCGACCTGAACCTGGCGATCCTCAACTTCAAGAACGACGATGTCGCCGGCGTCGAGCGTGGAGCCGGCTGGAGCGGGATCCATCACATCGGCTTCCAGGTCGAGAGCCTCGAGGCGATCACCGAGCGGCTGAAGAACGCCGGGTCCGAGCCCCGCGAAGACATCAACAAGGCGCTCGGCGTCGGCCAGTACGGTCACCGGACCGGCAACGTCGAGGTGAAGTACACCGCGCCCGACGGCGTCACCGTCGACGTCTCCGAGACCGGCTGGGTCGGCACCTCAGGCCTGTAAGTCTTCGGCGGCTCTGCGCCGCCGCAGCAGCACGAATCGGGGGGAGCGAGCGCTCCCCCCGATTTCTTTTCGGGCAGCTCCCGCCAGCTCTTGCCGGTACGCGAGGCCCCGTCCGGTTCCACCATAGAGTATTATGTCCGCTATGGTGGAACGGTCAACGACGGCACGCCAGAAGCCACGCCTGTCGACCGGGCTCGACATGGCCGGCCTCGGCGCGCGCCTGCGTCTCGAGCGTGTGCGGCGACGCCTGTCGCTCTACGACCTGGAAGCGCGCACGGGAGTGAGCCGCAGCATGCTCTCCGAGGTGGAGCGCGGCAGCAAGGTGCCCACCGTACTCGTCCTCGACCGCATCGCGACCGGCCTCGACACGAGCATCGCGCGGCTCCTGGGCGACGAGCGCGCGGCGCGGGTGGTGGTGCTGCGCCGCGGCGAGCACGATACCGCGCACGACGCGTCGGGCTGGGAGCGCCGCATCCTCTCACCGGTCCTGCCGGGCGTGGAATTCGAGCTGATGCGTACGAGCATCCCCGGCGGCGTGGACGCCGGGGAGTTCGCGCCGCACGCGCCGGGCTCTCGGGAGTATCTGGCGATGGAGCGCGGCGCGCTGCGCCTCACGCTGGACGGCGTCGAGCACGTCCTCCGCGCCGGCGACAGCATCTACTACGCGGGCGACTGCCGTCACGCCTTCGCGAACCCCGGCCAGGAGCCCTGTGTGTACTACCTGGCGATGGAGCTCGGCCGCCACCGCGGGTCGGAGCGCCCGCGCCGCGCCCGCCCGCGCCGCAGGAGAGCGACGCGATGACTACCAGCACCGGAAAGACCGTGCCGCCGGCGCTCGACCCCGAGCACTTCCGCCGTCTGGCCCACGACGCCGTCGATCTGGTGGCCGACTATCTCGCCGCCCTCGGCACGGGGCCGGTCTTCCGCCCGATGTCGGTCGAGCAGCGGAGCACGCTCATTCAAGAGGCCTTGGCGCCGAGCGGCGTGAGGCCCGAGGCGTTGATCGAGCGCTTCCGCACGGCGGTGCTGCCGCACGCGATGGGCAACGGACATCCGCGCTTTTTCGGCTGGGTGAACTCGCCGCCGGCGCCCATCGGCATCGTCGCCGATTTTCTGGCGGCAGCGCTGAACCCGAGCTGCGCCGGCGGCGATCACGCGGCGATCTACGTCGAGCGCGCCGCCGTGCGCTGGCTCATGGAGCTGATCGGGTTTCCCACCGGGGACAGCATGGGGCTGCTGGTCAGCGGCGGATCGGCGGCGACGCTCGTGGCGCTCGCGGCCGCTCGCCACCGGGCCGCGCGAGAGGACGGCTGGAACGTGCGGGCGGAAGGATTGCAGCACGCGCGCCCGGCCTTGTGCCTCTATGCCACGGCCGACAGCCACAGCTGCATCCAGAAGGCCGCCGAGATCCTCGGCCTCGGCGCCGAGTCGATTCGACGGGTCGCGAGCGACGAGCGCCATCGCATGGACGTCGAATCACTCCGCGCCGCCGTCGCCGCGGACCGCGCGGCGGGCCGGCGACCGTTTTGCGTCGCCGCCAGCGCCGGAACGGTGGGGACCGGCGCGATCGATCCGCTCGACTCGATCGCCGACCTGTGCGCGGCCGAGCGCCTGTGGCTGCACGTCGACGGTGCATACGGCGCGGTGGGCGCGGCGCTCCCGAGCCTGAGCGCCCGCTACGCGGGGCTCGAGCGCGCCGACTCGATCGCGCTCGATCCCCACAAGTGGCTGTCGGTGCCGGTCGAGTGCGGCGCCGTGCTCGTTCGCGACGGTCGGCTGCTCCGCGAAAGCTTCAGCCTCGTTCCGGACTATCTCCGCACCGAGGCCGATCGCGGGTTCGGTGGTCTGCCGTGGTACTCCGAGTACGGCATCCAGCAGACCCGCGGGTTTCGCGCGCTGAAGCTGTGGATGGTTCTCCAGCACCTGGGCCGCGACGGCGTGCGCGAGCTGATCGGGCGCCATCTGGCGCTCGCCCGGCATCTGGCCGCGCTCGTCGATGCCGCGCCCGACCTGGAACGGCTCGCCGAGGTGGAGCTCTCGATCGTCTGCTTTCGCTACGCGCCGGCGCGCCTGCGTGGTGACGAGCGCGCGCTCGATGCGCTGAACAAGCGCGTGATGGAAGACGTCCAGGCCTCGGGCGCCGCGTTCTTGACGCAGACCACGCTCGGCGGGCGCTTCGCGCTGAGGGCGTGCGTGCTGCACTATGCGACTGCTGACTCTGACGTCACCGCGCTCGTCGACGCCGTGCGTGGGACGGGCGCGCGGCTCACCGCAATCTGAATCAGGTCCGCCACCAGTCGGCGATGTCCTCCTCGAGCATGCGCGGATCCCGATACCGTCGCTCGACCTCGCGAATGAACCGCTCGGCTTCATCGCGGCTCGGGACGACGTCTCGAGGGACGACCGCGAAGTCGTAGACGGACAGCTTCTCGGTCGGCAGGATCACCTCGAGATCGATTCGTTCGGCGTTCCGATACCGGAGCACACGCTCGTAGACGGACGCGTAGACGTTTGGATCGTAGGGCGTTGGCCCACTCGGGGGTGCTCCCGCGATCTCCGCCAGGCTCTGCCAGAGATCGCGGAGGACGTGCGGGGGCGCGTCCTCGCGCTCGCGCGGGTGCAAGGGCTGCGCGGCACGGCGCTGGCGCTGGGCCTCGAGGAAGCTGCGCACCTCTCGGGACGGCACGGCAATCACGAACCGGCACGACGGCTCGAGGAGAAGCGACTCCGCGCGATCGTCGGCGCGGCGGGCGAGCTCGGCGAATCGATTGCCGACGAACGGCGTCTCGCCCACCAGCAGATGCTCGGGCTCGGCATGGCGCTCGTCCCATTCGACGAGCGCGTAACGTACCCATTGCCCCGCGGCGCGCCTGATCAGCGGATGAGTCACGCCGTCCGAAAGAGGGTAGCGCCGGCCGGCGGGACAGGCCTCGAACACCGGGCGCGCGACGTCCCACTGCAAGAGATGCACGCGGCGTCCGGCGGCGCTCGCCAGGTGCACGAGCTGATGCGTCAGGAGGCTCTTGCCCGTGCCCGGCAGCCCTGCGAAGAACACCATGCGCTGCCCCGCCAGCGCGCGCAGGCGCTCCGCGAGCCGCCGATCGGCGTCCACCACCATGCGTGACGTGCCCGAATCGCTCATGCGCGATCGACCATTCAGCCGCCGTAACCGAGCCAGGCGAACAGGCAGCCCGGTGGAAACGGCACGCTGAGTCCTTTCTCGAAGAGTCCGTAGACGAACACGAAGCTCACGAGGCTCAGGCCGATGCTGATCGCCCAGCGCTCGCGCGCGCGGCGCAGATACAGAAGGCTCGTGACCAGGGTGGCCAGCGAGAAGCCGAGCAGCCAGATCAGGACGTACATGCCGAGGATCCAGCCGCAGATCACCGCGGTTTTCCGCGTCTCGCCGGCCGCGTCGCCGCGTTCGACGTCGCGCGCGTGGCCGGCGGGTTCGCGCCGCGCCACGAGCTCACTCGCGGTGTGGACGATCGCCAGGGCCAGCGCCGCCGTCGTGATCGTCCACGGGAAGAGCCCCGCGCGCACGTCGAAGCCTCGGCTCAGCCAGAGCGCCGCGGCGAACAGCAGTACGAGAGCCACGTTGAACGCGGTGGCTCCGTCGACATGCCGGCCGCTCGGCGCGGTCGCTCCCGCGACGGGCGCCGGCTTCGCGAGAGCCCGGCGCTTGTTCACGAGCGGAACGACGAGGCCGGCGGCGATGACGGCTGCGATGATCAGCACCCCCGGCCGCAAGAGCCACGCCGCGCCGTAGTTGTCGGTCGACAGAAACAGCCGGTTCTCGGCCAGCGGGCCCAGCACCAGGCCGAGCAGCAGGGGAGGTCGCGGCCAGCCGAGCTTTGCCATGACCCAACCGAGCGCGCCGAACGCCAGCACGACGGCGAGATCTTCGAACACGTTCTTTTCCGCGAACGCGCCGACGTACACCAGAACCAGGATGAACGGCACGAGCAGGCTCGACCGGATCTGCGTGATCCGGGCCAGCGGGCCCATGAACGCCAGACAGATCGCGACCGTGATGATGTTGGACACCACGATCGTCCACACCATCGCCAGGGTCACCGCCAGATGGCCCTTCGGCGCCGGCGTCAGCATCGCCGGGCCCGGGACCAGGCCCTGCACGAAGAAGGCGCCCATCAGGATGGCGGTCGCCACGCTGGCGGGGACGCCGAACGCCACGGTGGTCACCAGGCTGCCGCCGAGCGACGAGTTGTTCGCCGCGCCCGGTCCGAGCACGCCTTCGACCGCGCCCTTGCCGAACCGCTCGCGCGAGCCCGAGCTCTGCACGGCGTGGGCGTAGGAGAGCCATTGCGTGGTCGCCGCGCCGAGCCCCGGGATGATCGAGACGAACGTGCCGAGCGCGCTGCAGCGGATCACCAGGAGCCAGTGCCTGAACGTGTCGCGCACGCCCTCCCAGACGCCGCCCACGCGGCCGACGTCGAGCTTGGCGATGCTCGAGCCGGCGTTGGCCATCTCGATCAGCTCGGGAATCGCGTAGAAGCCGATCGTCACCGGTACCAGCCCGATGCCGTCCCACAGGAAGAGCTGACCGAACGTGTAGCGCTGGATGCCGGTGACCGGGTCGAGCCCGATCGTCGCCAGCCAGAGCCCGAGCCCGCCGGCCAGCAGGCCTTTGAGCAGCGCGTCGCCGCTCAGCGAGGCGACGAACGTGATTCCGAGCACGGCCAGCATGAAGAATTCCGGCGAGCCGAGCGTCAGCACCAGCGGCCGGACGATCGGAATCGCGAGGCCGAGCACGAGGGCGCCGAAGATCGCGCCGACCAGCGAGCTCATCATCGCCGCGCCGAGCGCGCGCCCGGCTTCGCCGTTCTTGGCCATGGCGTGGCCGTCCACGATCGTCGCGGCGGTCGTGGGCTCGCCCGGGATCCCGAACAGAATCGACGTGATGTCACCCGTCGTCGCGGTCACCGAAAGCATCCCGAGCAGGAAGGCGAACGCCTCGACCGGCGTCATCTTGAACACGAACGGCAGCATCAGCGCCAGGGTGGTGGGACCGCCGAGCCCGGGCAGGAGACCCACCACGAAGCCGAGCGCCATGCCGATCAGCATCAGCCCGAAGGTCGGCCACGCGAAGACCTGGACCAATCCCGTGACACTGGCGTGGAGAAAGTCGGCGATCGGCGGGCCTCCTGCGCGATCTTATGCTCGCCTCGGCCGGCGGGGCCCCAGCCCCGCGACGTCCTGCGGCTTGCACTACGGCCGGGATGCTATCACGCGACTCAGCGATCACGCGGCGCGCTTGACAGCGCCGCGCGCGCCGGTTACATAACGAACGTACGTTAGGTAGCCATGGCCGCCACGATCGTCTCGACCCACGAGCGCGCCACCGCAGCCGAGCGCATCCTGCGCGCGGCGGTCACGCTGTTCCGGGAGCGCGGCTATCACGGCAGCTCGATGCGTACCCTGGCGCGCGCGCTCCGCATGGAGGCGGCGAGCCTCTATTACCACTTCAAGTCCAAGCAGGAGATCTTGTTCGCCATCCTCGACCGGACGCTCGACGACCTGCTCGCCGGCGTCGGGCGCGCCGTCGCGTCGGCGGACGGCCCTGAAGCGCGGCTGCGGGCCGCGGTGCGCTTCCACGTGCTCTTTCACACCGACAGCCAGCACGAAGCCTTCCTGAGCCACAGCGAGCTGCGCTCGCTCACGCAGGCGAATCTCCGGCTCGTGCTGGCGCGGCGCGACGAGTACGAGCGCGTGTTTCGCGGCCTGCTGGCCTCGGGCGCGCGCGCCGGCGTGTTCCAGGTGTCGGACGTTCGCCTGACGGCCATGGCGATCCTCACCATGTGCACCGGCGTCGCCACGTGGTTCGCGGAGAGCGGGCGCCTGGCTCCCGAGGCGATCGCCGACCGCTACGTCGACATGATCATGCGCAGTGTCAAACGTTGAGCGAAGGGGCCTTCATGAGCGAGGAGAGACCGTTCAGCGACAAGGTCGAGGCGCACGAGGCGCCCAAGATGCCGGCGGAGTACCAGGCACTGCTCAAGCGCGTGCTGCGCATTCAGGCCGACTGCGAGATCGGCGGCCCGCATCTCTACGTGAGCGAATGGCTGCTGGCGGCGCCGTCGGCGGACGATCAGTGGATGTTGGCGAAAGTGGCCGGCGAGGAGATCGACCACTTCCGCAAGATCAACCGGTTGCTCAACGAGCTCGGTGAAGACGCGTCCGACCTCATGTACGTCGAGAAGTCGCGGCGCGATCTCGAAGCCTTCCGCCAGGCGATGCCCACGTGGGCGGACGTCGCGGCGTTCGGCTTTCTCATCGACCGCGTGGGGCAGTACCAGCTCGAAGAATTCGTCGGCTGCTCGTATGTGCCGCTCGACCGCGCGCTGCCGAGAATCTTGCAAGAGGAAAGAACGCACGTCGGCTACGGCCACGTGAAGCTCCGCGACATGGTCCGGACCGAGGAGGGGCGCGCCGAGGCCCAGGCCGCGATCGATCGCTGGTATCCGCGCGGCCTGGACATGTTCGGGCGCGCGCACTCACGGCGCGCAGCGCGCTACCAGCACTGGGGGCTCAAGCGCCGCTCGAACGAGACCGCGCGCACGGAATA
>DATEMW010000381.1:0-4037 GCA_035275385.1 Candidatus Methylomirabilota bacterium
CGATCAGCCAAAATGAGGACATCAAGGAGTTCTATCTGGGCCTGACCGGGGTGGGGCAGCGGAAGAGCTACAGGGACGTGAAGCACTACCGACGACGAAAGCGGTGGCTCTCGTGAGCGCACTTCTGGAGATCCGCGAGGCGTCCAAGGCATTCGGCGGCGTCCAGGCCGTGACCCGCGTCTCGCTCGAGGCACAGAAGGGCGAGATCCTCTCCGTCATCGGGCCCAATGGCGCCGGCAAGACGACGGTCCTCAACATGATCAGCGGCTTCTACCATCCGGACACCGGGCGCATCACCCTCGAGGGACGCGACGTCACCGAGCTGGCTCCGAGCAAGATCGCCGAGCTCGGCATCGCGCGCACCTTCCAGAACATCGCCCTCTTCCGCGGCATGACCGTGCTCGACAACCTTTTGCTGGGCCGCCACGTCCACATGAAGACGGGGGTCCTGAGCGCCTTCCTCTACTGGGGGCTGGCGCAGAAGGAAGAGGTCGTCCACAGAAAGCGCGTCGAGGACATCATCGACTTCCTGCGAATCCAGGACCTGCGCCGGCGGCCGACCGGCTCGCTCGCGTACGGTCTGCAGAAGCGCGTGGAGCTCGGGCGCGCGCTCGCGCTCGACCCGAAGATCCTGCTGCTCGACGAGCCGATGGGCGGCTGCAATCACGAAGAGAAGGAAGACATGGCCCGCTTCATCCTCGACGTCAACGAGGAGTGGGGCGTCACCGTGATCCTGATCGAGCACGACATGGGCGTGGTCATGGACATCTCAGACCGCGTCGCGGTGCTCGACATGGGACAGAAGATCGCCGAGGGCACGCCCGACGAGGTCCGCGCCAATCCGCGCGTGATCAAGGCCTATCTCGGCGAGACCAAGACGCACGCCTCTGGAGGGGCCCGTGGCTGAAAGCACGCTCGCACGACTGCTGCAGCGGAACGCGCGCGACCTCAGCGACCGGCCGGCGATCCGCGAGAAGGACCGCGGCATTTGGCAGACGTGGACGTGGCGCCAGTACCGCGACGAGGTTCGCGACTTCGCACTCGGGCTGGCGGCGCTCGGCTTCACGCGTGGTGAGCGGCTCTCGATCATCGGCGACAATCGCCCGCGCCTCTACTGGGCGCAGGTGGCCGCGCAAGCCCTCGGCGGCGTGCCGGTGCCCGTCTACCAGGACTCGATCGCGAAAGAGCTCGCCTTCGTCTGGAACCACGCCGAGTGCGCGGTGATCGTGGCCGAGGACCAGGAGCAGGTCGACAAGGTGCTGGCGCTCCGCGATCAGCTCGCGGCGCTTCGGCTCGTGATCTACGACGACCCGCGCGGCATGTCGCACTACAAGCACGACTGGCTCCGCTCCTATCAGTCGGTCCAGGAGCTCGGCCGCGAGTTCGCCGCCAAGCATCCCGGCTTCTTCGAGGCCGAGATCGAGAAGGGCAAGTCCGAGGACGTCGCGATCATCTGCTACACGTCGGGCACTACCGGCAACCCCAAGGGCGTCATGCTGACGCACGCCAACGCGATTGCGCTCGCCGAGTCGTTCCGCCAGGCCGACGATGTTCGGCCGGAGGACGACGCGCTCGCATACCTGCCGATGGCGTGGGCGGGCGACGCCGCGTACACGCTGTTCCTGAGCCTGGTGGTGGGCTTCTGCGCGAACTGCCCCGAGAGCCCCGAGACCGTCCAGCGCGACCTGCGGGAGCTCGGCCCGACCACCGTGCTGGCGCCCCCGCGCATCTGGGAAAACATGCTGACCGCGGTGCAGGTGAAGGCCGCCGACGCGCCCGCGCTGAAGCGATGGGTGTACGAGCGGTTCCGCGCCGCCGCGGAGCGGGCCGAGATCCTGCGCGCCGACGGCAAGCCGATCCCGCTCTCGCTGCGCCTGGCCTGCATGGTCGGCGACGTGCTCGTCTACACGCCGATCCGCGATCAGCTCGGCCTGCGCCGCGCGAAGTGGGCGCTGACCGGCGGCGCGCCGCTCGGCCCCGACACCTTCCGGTTCTTCCGCTCGATCGGCGTCAACCTCAAGCAGGTCTACGGCTCGACCGAGACGACGGGCCTGGTGTCGCTCCAGCCGAGCTCGGAGGCCAATCCGACGACGGCCGGACGGCCGTGCCCGGGCATCGAGGTCAAGATCGCCGACCGCGGCGAGGTGCTCGTGCGCGGGCCCGTCGTCTTCAAGGGCTATCTGAAGAACGACGAGGCGACGCGCGAGGTGATCGACGACGACGGCTGGTTCCGCACGGGCGACGCGGGCTTCGTCGATCCGCGCGGGCACCTGGTCATCATCGATCGGGCCAAGGACGTCGGCGCCCTGCACGACGGCACGCCGTTCGCGCCGCAGTTCATCGAGAACAAGCTGAAGTTCAGCCCGTTCGTCCGCGAGGCGGTGGCCTTCGGCAACGACCGCGCGTTCGTCACCGCGATGGTCGCGATCGACCTGAACACGGTCGGGAACTGGGCCGAGCGCCACGGGCTTGCCTACACGAGCTACGCCGATCTCAGCCAGAAGCCCGAGGTGAGCGAGCTGATCCGCGAGGAGATCCGCAAGGGCAACGAGACCTTGCCGGAGTCGACGCGGATCCGCCGCTTCCTGCTCCTCACGAAAGACCTGGAGGCCGACGACGCCGAGATGACGCGAACGCGCAAGGTGCGGCGCCGCTTCGTCGCCGAGAAGTACGCGCCCGTCATCGACGCGTTCTACTCGGGCGGCAAGGCGGTCGAGCTCGAGACCACGATCACCTACGAGGACGGGCGGCAGGCGGTCATGAGGTCGCGGGTGCGAGTGGAGGACGTCGACGCGCTGGCGGTGGCCAATGTCTGACGATCTGGGATTCATGCTCTTGCTCATGTCGAACGGGCTCCTCACCGGCCTGATGTACTCGCTGATCGCGCTCGGCTTCGTGCTGGTCTACAAGGCGACCGATGCGATCAACTTCGCTCAGGGCGAGTTCGTGATGATCGCGGGCTTCGTGGCGGCGGGCGGGCTCATGGTCTGGGGCGCGCCGCTCTGGCTCGCCGTGCTCGTGGCGATCGCCAGCCTGGTCGTGTTCGGCTTCGTCCTCGAGCGGGTGATGCTGCGCAAGCTCATCGGCCGGCCGGTGATCGCGGTCGTCATGGCCACGATCGGCCTGGCGTCGATCCTGCGCGGCGTCGGGCCGTTCACGATCTTCTCCGGAACCAAGCCGCTCCCGCTGCCGATCCGCGACGAGCCCTTCATGCTGGGGCCGATCTTCATCCCGCCGATCCAGCTGCTCGGCGCTGTCGTCAGCCTCGGGTTCCTGGCCGGCTTCGGCTGGTTCTTCCTGAAATCGCGCAAGGGCATCGCGATGCGCGCCGTGGCCGACAACCAGCAGGTCGCGATGGCGATGGGCATCGACGTCGAGCGCTACTTCGGCGTCGCCTGGGCCATGACCGGCATCGTCTCCGCGCTCGGCGGGATCCTCTGGGGCAACCTGCTCGGCGTCGACGTGAACCTGGCGCTGGTCGGCTTCAAGGTGTTCCCGGTCGTGATCCTGGGCGGGCTCGACTCGATTCCGGGCGCGATCATCGGCGGCCTGATCGTGGGCGTCGTCGAGAACATCGCGGCCGGCTACGTCGATCCCTACGTCGGCGGCGGCACCAAGGACTTTGCGCCGTACGTGCTGATGATCCTGGCGCTCATGATTCGGCCGTACGGCATGTTCGGCAAACGCATCATCGAACGGATCTGAGCGTGCATATCTGGCTTACCGTGTCGGGGCGGGGTGGGGAGGGGCTACGCGGGACCACGCGGCACGCGCTCGCTCTCCCCGCATCGGCTGGGCTCCATCCGGGCGCACCTTGCCCGCCGCGCGCTCGCCGGGAACGGGTCCCGCGTAACCCCTCCCCACCCCACCCCGACGCGGCAAGCCCTCGGATCGCACGCTCAGCCCCGTCGGTCTGGCTTAGCTGCTATGCCGAGAGCGCATCAGGGCCGCGAATAACTTTGCCCTCAGCACTCGTCTCTCTTGGTGATTCATCGCGCTGGCACGAGTGGAGCCCGCGGGAGTGGGGTGGGGTGGGG
>DATEMW010000382.1:0-3502 GCA_035275385.1 Candidatus Methylomirabilota bacterium
TCGTGCTGCGACGCGCGGTTGCCGTCGCGGTGTCCGAGACCGGAATGACCAGGCGCTGACCGACCTTCAGCGGGGTGTCGGCGTTCGGCAGGCGGTTCGCCTTCACGAGCGCCGCGACGGTGACATCGTGCTTCTTCGCGAGCGAGTAGAGCGTGTCGCCGGCCTTCACCTCGTACACGCGCGGGGGCGTGCGCGGCCCCGCGGCGGGCTCGGCGTAGGCCAGCGCGGCGCCGACGACCGCGATCAGCCCGAGCGTCACCGCGAGCCGCCGGCGGTGAAGTGCCGCGCTCATTGCTCGAACTCCGCGTAGCGGATCCCGAACTCCGCGAAGCGGCCCGAGGCCGGCAGCCAGCGCACGCTCACGTTCTCGACGCGCGAGAGCGGCGGCCCCTTGCCGAGCTCCTGGATGAACTTCTCGATGGTCGGCCGCGGGCCTTCGGCCCGCGCGCGCACGCGACCGTCCTTGAGGTTCATGACGAAACCTTCCAGACCCAGATTCGAGGCGCGGCGCTGCGCAAAGTTGCGATACCCGACGCCCTGGACGCGTCCGGCGATGACGATTTCGGCGGCCGATTTCGATCCGCTCACTGACGCTGGCTCGGATTTCAGCGACCGTCCGACGGCCGTGACGACCGCCGGACGGTCAGAGAGATGGTCGGGGCGAGAGGATTTGAACCTCCGACTTCACGGTCCCGAACCGTGCGCGCTACCAGGCTGCGCTACGCCCCGACGCGACGGGCTTATTGTACAGGGTCGTCGGGCCTGCACAAGGTCGTCAAGTCTCCCAGGCGTACTTGCCGACAAGCTTGACGAATTTGCAGTCCCCGAACGATTGGGTCTTCATCTCGCCGCGGATCTTCTCGACCACGGTCAGGGTCTGGTTGGCGACGTCCCCGACCGGCACCACCATGCGCCCGCCCTCGACGAGCTGCTGGAAGAGCGGCGGCGGGATCGACGGCCCGCCGGCCGTGACCAGGATCCGGTCGAACGGCGCCTCATCGGGCCAGCCGAGCGTGCCGCTGCCGACGCGGACCCACACATTGTCGTAGCCGAGCTGCTCCAGGAGCCCGCGCGCCCGCTCGGCCAAGCGCGGCAGCCGCTCGATCGAGCACACGCGCCGCGCGAGCTCGGCCAGCACGGCCGTCTGATAGCCCGAGCCCGTGCCGACCTCCAGCACCTTCTCCTGCCCGCGCAGCTCGAGCAGCTGCGTCATGAAGCCGACGATGTAGGGCTGGGAGATCGTCTGCTCCTCGCCGATCGGCAAGGGATGGTCGCCGTGCGCGCGATCGCGCAGCGGCTCCTCGACGAAGAGATGACGCGGGATGCGGCGCATCGCCGCGAGCACGCGCTCGTCGGTCACCCCACGATGGACGAGCTGCTCCTCGACCATCCGCGCGCGAGAAGACTCGTACGCGTCGCGTGTGCGCTCCACTATCCTCTCCGTGGCTTCCTCTTGGTCGCGGCGACGGGCGCGGGCTTGGGCACGGCGGCGGGCGCGGGCCCGCGGCGCGCCGGACGGTCGGTCTCGGTGCGGAACTGCGCGTTGAGACCGCCCTGCCAGTCGGCGAGCTGGACCAGCGCCCGATGATTCGTGAGATCCAGGTGCAGCGGCGTCAGCGAGACGTACCCGTCGTGCACCGCGCCCATGTCCGTGCCGTCCACATCGTCCCACCGGGCCGCGCCGCCGCCGATCCAGTAGTGGCTGCGGCCGCGCGGATCGGTCTGCTCCACGATCTTTTCTTTGTAGACCCGGTGGCCCAGGCGCGTCATCCGGATGCCGCGCGGCGGCTGCGGCGGCACGTTGACGTTGAGCAGCGTGTTGCCGGGGAGCCCGCCGACCAGCACGCGCATCGCGATCAGCCGCGCCACGCGGCCGGCGGCCTCGAAGTCCCCGCCGTCGACCAGCGAGACCGCGATCGACGGCACGCCGAGGATCGTGCCTTCCATCGCCGCCGACACCGTGCCCGAGTACGTCACGTCGTCACCGAGATTCGCGCCGTGATTGATGCCGGACACGATCAGCACCGGCGTCTCGGGCAGGAAGCCGAGGACGGCCATGTTCACGCAATCGGACGGCGTGCCGTTCACGGAGAACCGGCGCTCGCCCATCTTCAGCGCCCGCAGCGGCCGGTGCAACGTCAGCGCGTGGCCGCAGGCGCTCTGCTCGCGCTCGGGCGCGACGACGTACACGTCGCCGAGCTCGGCCAGCGCTTTCTCGAGCGCCGCCAGGCCTGGCGCGTGGACACCGTCATCGTTGGTGAGGACTACGACGGGCATACCGACGACTCTGATAAGAGAGGAGAAAAATGGTCGGGGCGAGAGGATTTGAACCTCCGACCCCATGACCCCCAGTCATGTGCGCTACCGGGCTGCGCCACGCCCCGACCGCTAGGCGTGAATTGTCGCAGATATCCCGGGACCCTTCAAGAACCGAGGCGCGCGCGCAGGACGCCGAGACGATCGCGGATGCGCTTGAGCGTCTCCGCGTACGTGGCTTCCTTCATGCCGAGCTCGAGCTGATCCGTGCGACGCGACTCGCTGATCAGGCGCTTCTTGGCGCCTTCCAGCGTCAGCCGCTCCTCGTAGAGCAGCGTCTTGATGCGCTGGACGAGCTCGAGATCGCGCGGCCGATACAGGCGCTGGCCCGCCGGATTCTTCTTCGGGCGGAGTAGCTTGAACTCCGACTCCCAGTAGCGAAGGACGTAGGCGGGGATACCGGTGATCGACTCCACCTCACCGATACGGTAGTAGAGCTTTTCTGCGACTTCCGTCGTGGTCACGCCGGCGCGTTGATCCGTTGTTTGAGCCCCTTACTTGGTTTGAAGGTGAGCACCTTGCGCGCGGTGATCTCGATCGACTCGCCGGTCTGCGGATTCCGCCCGCGCCGCGATGCCTTGCGCCGGATGCGGAAGTGGCCGAAGCCGACGATCTTCACGTCTTCGCCCTTTTCGAAGCAGCGGAAGATGATGTCGAAGACCGACTCCACCACCGACGACGACTGCCGCTTGGAGAGCCCGTGGTTGGCCACGGCGTTGACCAGATCGTTCTTTGTCACGGTTGCAAGTCACCTCCCCCTGGGGACGCGGCGCGGAGTGCGCGCGCCCCCGGCGGTCACTGCCCGCCTCGCGCGATGAAGGGCGTGTAGCCCTTCTGCTCGAGCTCGCGGAGGGTCGACGTCGCGGCCGTCTTGTCGTCGAACGGACCGACGCGGACGCGATAGAGCGTGCCGTCACTCGTCCCGGCGGAAGCGGTCGCCGGCGACGCCGCCGGCGCGGGAGCCGATCCGCCCGCGGCGCGACGGACCTGGACCTTCAGCCCGTCGACGGCGAGATCTTTCGAGAGCGCCACAGCGTCGCGCAGCGGCAAGCTCGGCTTCACGACCACGCCGCCGGCCGCCGGTTCGGCGTTGAGGCCTCGAGTGCCGAGCTTCGCGCTGATGTCCGCGGGCGTTCCGCCGCTGATGTAGACGTCGTAGCGGTCGCTCGCGGCGGCAGACGCGGGC
>DATEMW010000383.1:0-2618 GCA_035275385.1 Candidatus Methylomirabilota bacterium
ATGAGCTGCATGGCCGCCATCCCGCGTACTGTCCCGTGGGCGCGCGTGCCAGTCAAGCCGTGGTATCGTTCGGGCCTGACGAAAGGAGCCCGCCATGCGTGACCTCGTGAAGCGCCTCGACGAGCTGTGCGACAGCGCCGAATTCCAGGTGAGCTGGTATCTCAAAGACTTGGCGACCGGCGCCACGGCCGACCGCCGCGGCGACGTGGCCGTGCCGTCGGCGAGCACGCGCAAGATCTCGATCATGATGGCGGCCCTGGCCGCGGTCCATGCCGGCAAGCTCTCGCTCGATCAGAAGATCACGATCGACGCGCGGTTCCAGGACAACGACTCCGGGACGTTCCAGCACCTGACACCCGGTTTCTGGCTGACCCTGCGCGACGCGATGGTCATGATGATCATCGTCAGCGACAACACGTGCACGGGCCACGTCGTCGACGTGGTCGGGCTCGGCGACGTCCAGCGCTACACGGAGGCGGTCGGGCTCACCGGCACCGTGCACCGCTACGGGATTCCCCCGAAGACCGGGCCCGACAACACGCTCGAGAAGGTGACGATCACCACGGCGAACGACCAGGGGAGGCTCCTCGAGCTGATCCTCAAGGGCGCGACCGATCCGGCCGTCGCCGCGCGCCTTCAGTGCACCCCGGCGCTCTGTCAGCTCGGCCTGGACATCCTCTCCTGGCAGAAGCTCAAGACCAGGCTGCCGTCCCAGCTGCCGCTCGGCACGAAGGTCGCGCACAAGACCGGCACGGGCCATCGCTGCTACAACGACGCCGGGATCATCTTCAAGGGCGACAAGCCCCTTTGCGTGTTGACGGCGTATACGGTCGGCGTGCCCGACGCAGTCGCCGACGGGATGCCGGGCTTCGCGGCCGCCTATCAGCTGATCGGCCGCATGGCGCGCCTGGCCTACGACGGGCTCGGCGGGCGCGCGTGACGCGGTACGCGCCACAGGCCGTCGCGGGGCTGGGGTCCCCGCCGGCCGAGGCGCGCCTACGATAACAAAGGGGAGGCTCGCATGAACGTCGAGGCGAAGCTCGAGAAGCTCGGCCTGGAGCTCCCGAATCTCGAGGATCTCTACCGGACGAACGCGTCAGGCGCTCACTACATTTCGCACTACCCGGTTCAGAACCTGCTTTATCTCTCCGGCACCACGCCGCGCAAGGGCGGGCAGTCCTATTTGCCCGGCGTGGTCGGCAAGGATCTGAGCCTGCAGCAGGGGTACGAGGCGGCGCGCTACGCCGTGGTGATGACCCTCGCGGCGGTGAAGTACGCGCTCGGCGATCTCGACCGCGTCCAGCAGTTCGTGCACCTGCTCGGCTTCGTGAACTCGGCGCCCGGCTTCGGCGATCAGCCCCGCGTGATCAACGGCGCCGCCGACCTCCTGGTCGAGCTCTACGGCGAGCGCGGCAAACCCACGCGGGCGGCGATCGGCTGCCAGGGGCTCGGCGGCAATGCCTCGGTCGAAGTTATCGTGACGTTGCTGTTCTCGGGGACCGACGTCCGGCCGCCGCTCGCGCGCGACCAGTTCGTCAAGTAAGCGTCACGCCGGCGCGCGCTCTGGGCGATCGGCCAGAAGGCTGGCGAGCGAGGCCAGCGCCAGGCCGAGCGCGGCGCCGGCCAAGGTGTCGACCGGCCAGTGGGCGCGCAGGATGATGCGGGCCAGGCACACGAGCACGATCAGGAGCACGCTGGCCGCACGCACGGCGACACGGGCCCGCGGGGGCAGCGCGGCCGCCAGATAGATCAGGGCACCGAAGAAGGCCGCCGCGGCCGTCGCGTGGCCGCTCGGGAAGCCCACCGAGATCTCTTCAGGGCGCGCGCGGCCGATGACGATCTTCAAGAGCCCCTCAGCGGACGGCGCCGCGAGCATCAGTGCGACCCAGATCCACCAGCGCGCTCGCGCCTTCGGAAAGGTAAGGACCAGCAGGATCGTCGCGGGAAAGAGCACGCGCCAGTTGCCGAGGTAGTTGATCACCCGCATCACCTGCACGAGAGCGGGCGACTCGTAGCCGAGCACCCAGAGCCGCGTAGCGGCGTCGCCGGGAAAGGGCTCGAGGAGCAGCACCGCGAGCGCCAGCGCCAGGAACACGCCGGCGCTGACCAGCATCACGTAGCAGGCGCTACTTTGCCGGGACCAGCTCGGCTCCACCACCACCGCCGTCGCGGACGAATCGCAGGACGCGCTCCCCGCGCTCCTCACGGAGCGTGACTCGACCGTTGCCGTCGTTGCCTTCGTACCGGATGTTGCTCGGGCTCAGGACGGTGATCGCGCCTCTCACTTCTTTGTACTTCGGCTCCACGAACAGCAGCCCCTGAAAAGTGCCGTCCTCGGCGATCGTCAGGATGAGCGGCGCGTTCCCCATCGGGCTCGACATCCGGCCGCGCCACGTGCCGGCCAGGCCCATGGACTGCGCCGAGGGCGGCGGCGCGGTCGCGCAGCCGGCGAGCAGCGCCGTCAGGAGCACGACCGCGCGGGCGCGTTGTAGTGCGCGCCGCAGGCCGTCGGGGGGCTGGGGCCCCACCGGACGAGGCGCGCCTATGAACAGTCGTGCGCGCCGCAGGCCGTCGAGGGGCTGGGGCCCCACCGGACGAGGCGCGCCTATGAACAGTCG
>DATEMW010000384.1:0-2250 GCA_035275385.1 Candidatus Methylomirabilota bacterium
CCCATCGCATCGCGCCGGTGGAGGGCGGCAAGCCGGTGAAGGTGTTCGCGGTGACGCTCGAAGTCGAGGGCGGCGTGCCCAAGCCGGAAGGCCCGATGGTGCTCGCCTCGGCTAAGTAGCGCGGCGGCGCGCGGCGTGCAGGACCGCGACGATCGTCATCGCGTCCTTGATCTCGTCGCGCTCGACCATGCGCACGACCTCGTCGAACGGAAACGCGCGCACCTCGATGAACTCGGTCGGATCGGAAGGGCGCTCGATCGGGCGGAGCCCTTCGGCCAGGTAGATGTTCGCGGTCTCTTCCACCACGCTCTTCGACGTGTGGCAGGCGCAGAGCTTCACGAGCCGGTCGGCTTCGTAGCCGGCCTCTTCGGCGAGCTCGCGCTGCACGGCCGCCTCCTCGCTCTCACCGGGCGCCATGGCGCCGGTCGGCATCTCCCAGTAGAAGGCGCCCGCGACGTAGCGATACTGGCCGACCAGCACGACCGTCGCCGAGTCGAGGAACGGCAGCACGCCGATGCAGGGAGGACACTCGACGACGCCATAGATCGTCGTCAGACCGTCGGGCAGCGCAACCTGATCCTCGCGCACGCGGATCCAGCGGTTCTGGTAGACGGGCCGGCTCGTGAGCGTCCGCCACGGAGTGCGCGCCAGTTGTCGGCGATCTGTCACGACGCGATGACCTCCTGCCGTCGAGCGGCGGCTGGACTGTAGCACGCGCGGTCAGCGCGAGCGGAGGTATACTCGGCGCATGCCGCTTCCCAAGCCCGTCGAAGCGCTGTGGACCGAGCTCGAGGCGGTGCGCGCCGAGATTCTCGCGGAGGCCGACGGCTTGTCGCAGGCACAGGCCGATTGGCGCCCGAGCGAGAAGGACTGGTCGGTCGGCGAGGTCGTTCATCACCTGACCATCGCGGAGATCGCGACGGGCAAGCTGACGACGAAGCTCTCGAGAGAGGCCGAGGCTTCCGGCCGCCCCGCGGGCTTTCCCGCCGACTTGACCGCGTTCGCGCCGATGCCGCCGGCGCCGCCGGGACCGGCCGACGCGCCCGCGGTCGTCTGGCCCGAGTACGGCCGGCCGATCGCCGAGCTGCTCGCGACCATGCGCGCCACGCGCGAGCGCAGCCGTCAGTCGATCGACAAGCTGGCGACGCTCGATCCGCGGCCGCTGACGTTCAAGCACTTCCGCTTCGGCGATCTCGACCTCTCGCAGTGGTGGCAGCTGCAGGCCCATCACGACGGCCTGCACCTCGCGCAGATTCGCGAGATCAAGCGCGCGCCGGGCTTCCCGCGCGCGTGACGGTCGGACGCCCGTGAAGGTCATCCTGCGAAACCCCCGGCGCGAGGTCGACGTGGCCGGCAACCGGCGCGTGAAGGACATCCTGCGCGAGCTCGACATCATTCCCGAGACCGTGCTGGTCATCTGCGGCGACGATCTCGTCACGGCGGACCAGGTCGTCCGCGAGGGCGACACGATCGAGCTGCGGCCGGTGATGTCGGGCGGCAGCGAGCGCGTCCCATGAAGTGCCGCAAGTGCGGCGAGTCGGCGGTGATCGAGCTCCGGCGCCACAACGCGGCGTTCTGCGCGCCCGACTTCCTCGAGTTCTTCCGTAACCAGGTCCGCGAGGCGATCCGCAAGCACCGGATGTTCACGCGGGACGAAATCGTGCTGGTCGCCGTCTCGGGCGGCAAGGACTCGCTCGCGCTGTGGGACGTGCTGATCGACGAGGGGTATCGGACGACCGGCCTCTATCTCGACCTCGGCATCTTCGACTATTCCGTCGAATCGAAGGCCAAGTGCGAGAAGTTCGCCGCGGCGCGGGGCGTCCCGCTGATCGTGAGCGCCGTCCAGGACGAAGTGGGCGCGCCGGTGCCCATCATCAAGGAAGTGACGCGGCGTCCGCCGTGCTCGGGCTGCGGCCTCTCCAAGCGCTACTTGATGAATCGCGTGGCGCTGGACCAGGGGATCCCGGTCGTCGCGACCGGCCACAATCTCGACGACGAAGCGGCGACGCTCTTCGGCTCGGTCATGCACTGGCAGACCGACGCGCTGCCGCGGCAGTCGCCCGCGCTAGCCTCGACCCATCCCAAGCTGGTGCGTCGGGTCAAGCCGCTCTACCGGCTGTCGGAGCGCGAGACGGCGGCCTTCGCCTTCTTGCGAAAGATCGACTATATCGTCGAGGAGTGCCCGTTCGCGAAGGGGGCGACCTCGATCGCGCACAAGGAAATCTTGAGCCGGATGGAGGACGCCTCGCC
>DATEMW010000385.1:0-2160 GCA_035275385.1 Candidatus Methylomirabilota bacterium
CGCAGCACGAGGCGGCTGCCGCGCTCCCACGACTCGAGCTTGTAGCGGCCGCTGCCGACCGGCTTCGAATCGAACTCGGCCGGCGCCTTCATGAACGCCGTCGGGCTCACGATCGCGCAGTTCGGCAGCGCGAGCAGCGCCAGCAGCGAGGCGGTCGGGTACTTCAGGTGCAGCTGCACGGTCTGCGGGTCGACCACCTCGACCGACTTCACCGTGGCGAGATAGCCGGAGACGAACGACCACTTGCCGCTCTTGTTGTGCGGGTGACCGGGATCGATGACCCGGTCGAACGTGAACTTGACCGCCGCCGCATCGAGCGGCGTCCCGTCGTGGAAGCGGACGCCGCGGCGCAGCTTGAACGTCCATACGAGCCCGTCGCTGGACGTCGTCCACGATTCGGCGAGTCCGGGCACGACGTCGGTGCTGTCGTTGGCGGTGCCGACGAGCGTCTCGAAGATCTCGGCCGTGACGCGCAAGGTGTGAAGGCCGAGCGCCTGGCCGGGATCGAGGCCGGGCGGCTCGGCCTCCATCCCGACCACGAGCACCTCGCGCGGAGTCTGCGCCGCCGCGGGCGCGGCGAGCAGCACCGCCGCGAGCGCGACGACTCCAAAGGAGCGCGATCGTGACATGGCGCGCCTACTTGGTCGCAAAGCAGTAGAAGAGCCCGTTGCCGCCGGTGCTCTTCAAGTCGTTCTGGCTGCAGCCGCCGTCGGGGCCGCGTGAGGGATGCGACGAGTTCCAGGACTTGGACACGTCGTCGTCCCTGAGCCCCTGACGGTCGTGGTGGCCGACCATCGCCGAGCCCTGACCGCTCTTGCTCCAGTTGCCGCACGTGCGATCGTCGCCGGCCGCGAACGCGGTGCCGTCCGGCTGCGAGCCGGTCAGGATGTCGTGCATGTTCGGGCTGTCGCCGCGTCCGTTGACCGGCTCACCCTTCTCGGTCAGCGCGGTCTGCTTGTTGATGTTGTTCTTGCTGCCGTGAAGCTCGGCGAGATCGTTCGCGATGATGATGCCCTTGGCGTTCTTCCAGGGACCCTTGCCGATGCGATCGCGCGCGTTGACGGCGCCGGCACCCTGCGTGCTCAGATACGCGTGCCACGTCTTGGTGCCGGCGCCGGCGGTGGCGCCGAGGAGCTGGCAGAGCTGATCCGCGCCGTTGAGGCCACCGAGGTCGCCGCCCTTGCCGGGGCCGGCGCTCGTGATGAAGAAGCTGATGTCGGACTGCTGCGCGTCGACGGCGGCGGCGCCGAGCGACAACGCGATGACGGCCGCGAGAATCGAGAAGCCTACCTTCGTGCTCATTTATCCTCCGTTGGCGACTAGCTGCGTAGCTCGGGGACGACCCAGAGCGGCGACCGCCCGGCCTCCACGCGCTGGATGTTGTCGAAGCCGTTGCGATACGCCTTGGTCCAGTTGTCCCACGTCGGTCCCGCGCTGTGCGGGGTGAGCGTGACGTTCGGCAGCGAGAACAGCGGGTGGTTTTGCTTGGGGGGCTCCTCGACCATCACGTCGAGCCCCGCGGCCGCGATCGTGCCCGCCTTCAGCGCCTGATAGAGCGCGTCCTCGTCGACGACGGGGCCGCGGCAGGTGTTGATCAGCACCGCGCCCTTCTTCATCATCGCCAGCTCGCGCGTCGAGATCATCTTACGGGTGACGTCGTTGAGCGGCACGTGCAAGGTGACCACGTCGGACGTGCGCAAGAGCTCGGTGAAGAGCGTGAAGCGCACGCCGAGCGTGTCTTCCTGATCCTCGGTGAGGCGCAGGATGTCGAAGTAGCGGACGTCCATGTCGAAGCCCTGGACCCGGCGGGCCACCTTCTTGCCGATGTTGCCGAGGCCGACGATGCCCAGGCGCTTGCCCTCGACCTCGTACGTGCGGATCGACGCGAAGTCGCCAGGGCGCCACTGCCCGGCGACGACGTTGTTGTGGTGGTAGACGAGCTTCTTGAGCACGGCCAGCATCAGCATGACGGCGTGCTCGGCGACCGCCACGGAGTTGGCGCCCCCGTTGTTGGCCACGGGCACGCCCGCCTTGCGCGCGGCCTCGATGTCGACGCGGTCGTAGCCCGCGCTCGTCAGCTGGATCAGCTTGAGCTTGGGCGCCGCGCGGAAGAACTCGTTGCCGATGCCGGTGCGCGGCGAGCCCAGATAGTAGTCGGCG
>DATEMW010000386.1:0-8850 GCA_035275385.1 Candidatus Methylomirabilota bacterium
CGCGCCCGCCGCGCGCCGCGGGCGCGGCACCGACGCGTGCCGGAAGCGGCGGCCGGCGCGCTCATCCAGATCGACGGCAGTCCCTTCGCCTGGCTCGAGGACCGTGGGCCCGAGCTGATGCTGCTCGGCGCCGTGGATGACGCCACGACGCAAATCCTGGCGCTGCACTTCCGTCCCGCGGAGGACGTGCACGGCTATGCCACGCTGTTCGCCACCGTGTTCGGCCAGCATGGCCTGCCGCTGGCGGTGTACGGCGATCGCCTCAATCTGCTCATTCGCAACGACCGCCACTGGTCGCTGGACGAGCAACTGGCCGGGGCACAGACGCCGACGCACCTGGGGCGCATGTTGCAGGAGCTGGGCATCGCGTACATTGCGGCGCGCTCGCCGCAAGCCAAGGGCCGGATCGAGCGACTGTGGCAGACGCTGCAAGACCGCCTGGTGAGCGAATTGCGGCTGCGCGGGCTCGCCACCGTCGAGGCGGCGCAGGCGTACTTGCCGGACTTCATTCGCGACTTCAACGCACGGTTCGGCAAACCGCCGCGCGCGCCGCACGCGGTCTGGCGCCGGCCGCCCCGGGATCTCGCCTTGGTGCTCGGCTGCCACTATCGCCGTGTCGTCGCGCGCGACAACACCGTGCGGCTCGGCCCGCGCTGGGTCCAACTGCGCGGCCGGCGTTCGTATGCTGGACGGACCGTCGACGTCCGGGAGCTGCTCGATGGGCGGCTCGTGGTCCTCGCCGACGACCACGTGTGCGGCGAACAGCCCTCGCCGAGCCCCACCTTCATCCTCAAACCGCGCCGCCATCCCAGTGACGACCGTCGGCGGCCGCCGCGGACGATCGCCCGGCCGGTGGCGCGACGGCTTCCCAAGCTCAGCGCCAAGACCCATACTGGCCGTCGGCCGTTGCCCGCTCATCCCTGGATACGGCAGATCGATGCCGACATCCGCCGCCGTGAACGCACAACAGGGAGGACCTTTTCACGTCGCAGTGACGGGGGACCTATTCACTGACCAGCGACACCCGGCGCCCGTGCGCTCGCTCGCGCGCAACGCCGCGCGTACCGCGCGATGCCGTGCTTACAACGTCGGCCGGTGCCCGACCAGCAGCTCGAGCGCCTTGGGGTGCGTGAGCTTCGGGCTGGTCGATTTCACCGCGTACATCCCAAATTCGCTCAGCGCCAGCAGCAGGCGCCGCTCTTCTTCGGACGGAAAGTTTCCGTCTTGCACCGCGACGAAGAGCCCCGTGCTCGCGACGTTCGCGGGCAGCGCGCGATAGACGCCGTGCGCCGGCCAGCCCGCTTCGACGAAGACGCCGAGCAGCTCCTGCGCGAAGCGTACCGCTTCGTCGTGAGGGACTGCCACCACGCGGAACTCGATCGGCGCGGGCAGCGCCCGCAAGCGCAAGACCAGGTGCTCGCGCTGGATGCGGCCCAGGCGCCGATGGGTCGAGCGATCGTACCCGCGATAGGCCAGGATTGCCGTGAGGAGGGCCAGCGCGGAAGCCGCGACGTTGTAGCCCGGGTGATCCCAGACGGCGGCCAGGCTCAGCGCGGCGGCGAGGACGGCCGAGGCGATGCTTGCGATCAGCAGAAACTTCGGGGACTCGTCCCAGCGCATGGCCCCCAATCATAGCGGCGGAAGGTGCGCTCCGGGTGCCGTCTGAGAGAAAATGCCGGTCAGCTTGAATCAAGCGGAGGCGTTCATGATCGGGAGGACGCTCGTCGTCGTCGCGCTCCTGTCGGCCGGATGCGGTGTGCACTACTGGCAGCGCCCCGGCGCCGGGCTTCGGGAGTTCCAGCAGGACAGCCAGGGTTGTATCGACGAGGCCCGAGCCGTGCGTGTGGGATTCGAGCCCGAGCAGATGTATCGCGGGTGCATGCGCGCCCGAGGCTGGGCTCGGGTCAAGCCGGGCGTGCCGGAAGCCAACCAGTTCAGGGGCCCCGAGGACGCCGCGGACTTCGATAACCCTCCGTCGCCGACGACCGGGCACGGAAGCGCTCATAGCGACTCGACGACCGACATCGCCTGCCGGCAGCCGAGCGCGTCGCGCCCGCCCGGCGTGGTCTGCCGGTCGCGCTAGGGCGGCGCCGGATGGCTGCGGCGAAGCGGTACCGATTCGTTGGGGCGTGTGGAGTCCTTCAGATCGTGCTGGGCTGCTTGTTGATTCTCGCCGCCGTGGTCACTGCATTCGCGGTGCTGTCGCCGTGGCGGGCGGACATCGCCGCGAGACTGCCACCGGAGTCACGTGCGCTGCTGGCGCCCGCGACAGTCGCCGGGCTCGTCATGGCGATCGTGATTGGGGCCGTATTTATACTCAGCGGCCAGCTGTTGTTGCTCATGCGCGACATGCATGGGCACCTGGCCAGGCTCGATAGGCGGGACCGCCGTCGCGGGCGCGCGCCCGGCCCGCCCGGAGAACGGCCCGGAGTGACGTCACGACTCCTTCCGCGCCGAACCGACTAGCTGGCCTTAGCGGGCCGCCGTCGCGCGCCTGACTTCCTGCATCAACCCGCCGGCGGTGACGATGCCGGCGGGCGTGATGTCGAGGCCGGCAGCGCGGAGCGCACGCGCCACCCAGGTGTTGCAGGTGTTGAACAGGTGATAGCGGCTTCGCGCCGCATAGAACCAGCCGGCGCCGTAGAGACCGGGCGCCAGGCGCACGGGCCGCCCGTCGTCGCCACGCTGGTACTCGTCGTGGAACAGACGCGTCATCGCATCGAGCCCTCGCCGGGAAACCGCGAGCTCGACGACGTCGCTCGCCGGGAAATGGCGTTCGATCGGCGCGCCCAAGCCGGCGACGTGGAGCGCGCTGCCCGACGTGAAGAACGCGGCCTTCACCGCGAGCCAGCCTGAAGGGCGCTCGGCCATGTAGAACTCGCGATCGCCCCACGCGACTTCAACCAGGTCCACGCCGGCGAAATCGGCCACCTCCGGCCAGATCGACGAATCCACGTCGCGCGCCCGGACGACGATCGCGGTGTGCCAACCGTGATCCACGACCCACACGCGATAGGCAAGCGAGTCCTCACGGCCGGGCTCGCGCGTTGCGGACGGACTCGCGCATCCCAGGACCAGCATGACGGCCAGCGCCGTGGCGGCCCGAAGCATGAGGCTCACTGGGGTAATACTTACTCGGTAGTTTTTCCTCGATTGTAATTTCTTCGCGAACGGCGATCGAGTCCCCGCGGGAGGTTGGCCACACACGCTGCTGGCACGGCGGATGCTCGACCCTCAGATGTCACCACGAACACGAGAGGGGAATGAATGATGCGCCGCAGAGAATTGCTCGTGACGATCGGCACAGGTCTCGCGATGGTCGTACTGCCCGTCGGCGGCGCGGCGATCGCAAATCACGTCAAGCTCGAGGGCACGCCGGTCGCGCCGCCGCTGCCGAATCCGGTGCCGGCCTCGTCGCAGACGATCCACGCCGATCAGATCACGGCGCAGCAGGTGCGCGCCGACGCGATCTACGCCAACAAGATCGATGCCGACAACATCCAGGGGCAGATCCACCAGTCCAAGGACGTCAAGGTCGGCGACACGCGGGGTGAGATCAAGGCGCCCGAGGTCACGGCTTCGGTGATCTACGCCGACGAGATTTCCGCGAACTGGGTGATCGCGAACAACGTGTACGTCCGCGAAGTGCGCCGCCGGTGATCGGCGCGCAAGGTCCGCACCAGCGCCAAGGGCAGGGCTGAACGCCGCTCGATGGCGACAACTGTTCAGCTCGTCGTGACGCCTGGCTCGGGCGATGGCCGAGCGCTGGCCATCGCCCGAGCGGTGCGTCGAGAGCTCATCCGGCAAGGCTACGCTCCGCGGATGCAACTGTTCGGTACCCTGTCGTCGCTCATTCGCTGGGCGAAGCGGTGTCCCGCGGACTTTTCTTATCTGGTCGCGATCGGTGGCGATGCGACCATGAGCGCCGCCGCCGAGGCCTCGGTGAGGCTGGCCGTACCCTATCTTCCGGTCCCGTCGGGCTTCGGCAACCTGTTCACGGGGACGTTCGAGCATCCGACTGATCCAGCCGGGGTCGTCGAGCTTCTGGGCGGGGGTGACGTCGTCGCGTGCGACGTGGGCGTCGCACGGAGCGGGACGTTCCTCTCGCACACGAGCTATGGCTTTCTCTCGAGCATTCAGGAGGACGTCGAGCAGGTGCGACGGCATCCGCGCCAGCGCGCGCTGCGGATGCTCGCGTACTATCGGACGGCCGCCGGTCGACTGTCCAGGGCCCTCGATTCGATCGATCTCGAGATCGACGGCATGCCCGTGCCGGGCAAGGCCGCGCTCGTCACGATCGCGAACGTCGAAACGTATCGCGGATTTCTGAACCTGACTCCGGCGGCCTCACCCGCCGACGGCCTCTTCGATGTGTGCGTGATCCCGCGCACCACCGCGGCGCGCGTCCTCTCCCAGCTGGTGAAGGTGATGATCGACGCGCCCGGCGCACGCGACGAGCTCAGCGTTTTTCGCGGCCGTGCAGTGCGCGTGCGAGTGAACCGGCGCAAGCCCGAGGACATCCGGATCCTCGCGGGCGCGCTGCCGCTCCTGGCGCCCGCGGGAGCCCTCGACCGCCTGCAGGGCCGGCAGATCGCGATGCAGACCGATGCGCCCGTGACTACGCCGACGCTTCACGCGCCAGCCGCATCCGCGAGCGCGCCAGCAGCAGCACGAGAGCGCCGAGAGCGATCCACACCACCTGCCGAAGTCGCTTGAGGAGCGTGAAGGCCAGGCCGGCCGGCGCCCCGAGGCCCAGCGCCGCGAAGGCCGCGGCGTTCGCGCCTTCCAGCACGCCGAGGCTCCCGGGGACGAAGAACGTCGCGAAGCGCACCGCGGAGCCCAGCGTTTCGATCACGAGCGCGGTCGTGAACGATGCCGGGATCTGGAGCACGTAGAGGAAGAGCCACGCTTCCAGCGCGCCCATGAGCCAGCCGAGCAGGTGGAAGCCGACGGAGAGCACAAAGCGGCGCCACTCGCGCCGATAGAAGGTTTGCAGCGTCCGATCCAGATTCTCGGCGCCGGCCAGCGCGTCGACCTTGGTGAATCGCGCCAGCCAGCGCGCGCCGCGGCTCACGAGCCCGGCCACCTGCACCGCCAGGAAGCCGCCGGCGCCGACCAGCTCGGCGAGCAAGAGCCAGAGCATCGCGCGCACGAGCTTCGCGTCGACGGCCATCGTCACCGCCGCCACTGCGCCGATCAGCAGGAACAGCGCCTGCGCGAGCGTGATCGTGGTCTTGGCCACGATCACCGACGCGACGCTCTCCCGGTACGGCACGTGCGGCCGCAGGAACCACACCTTGAGCGCATCGCCTCCGACCGGCGCGACCGCGCTGAGCACGTTCACCGCCTCGCCCGCGATGCGCGCACCGACGAGGCGGAGAAACGGCACGCGATCGTAGGCGAACGCGTAGCGCCACCCCAAGGTGTCGACCGCCATGATCAGCGCGAAGGGCAGGCAGACCAGGAGCGAGCGCCAGCCGAGGGCGCGCGCGGTCGCGGTGAGGGCCTCGTCGCGCCCGACCTTGACGACGAGAACGACGATGATCGCCAGGCCGGCAAGGGTTACGAGCGAGCGAAAGACGCGCACACCCTGAAAGATAGCAACCGCGGTGCCAGGGTCAGAAACGCAGGTACAGCCGGCCGACGGCGAACGGAGCGGCGCCGACGTCGATGCGGTTCTGGAAGCGGTCAGAATAGCCCTCGCCCTCGAAGTAGAAACGGTTGAATGCATAGCCGCCGATGACCTCGAAGCCGACGTGTCGCAGATCGAACCGCACGCCTCCGTAGGCCCGCATCTCGCGATAGAAGATCTTGTCGTCCGGGTCGCCGCGATCGGCGCGGTAGAAGTGATCGCTGTCCCACTGAAAGCCCACGTACGCGCGGAGCGGACGGGCGATTTCCCACGTGGCGCGCGTCCGCACCGTCCAGAACGGATAGTATTCAGCGTCGAGCGTGATCTTCTCGAACGGCTTGTAGCGGATGAACGAGAACGGAAAGCCGATCAGCGCGGTGAAGTTGTCGGACGGGACCCAGGCATACGCGATGCCCGGGAACGGCAGCTTGTACCCGAAGATCTCTTCGTCGCTCGCGTAGATCAGCGTGAAGATCCAGGAATTGCGCTCGCCCGACGGAACGCGCACCATCGTCACCAGCCTGAAGTACATCTCGTCGACGCTGTTGAACGGCTCGTCGCTCGCGGAGCCCACCGTCAACGCGATGCCGCCATTCCAGCCGTTGTCGAATTTGTGTCGATAGCTCAAGCCCGCGGCGACGTCCCACAGCTCGCTGGGAAAGCGCCCGCCCGCCTTCGGAAAGCGCGCGGTCGTATCGATGTCCTGGTAGAGCGCCCTGGCCGAGAAGGCGAATTCGTCCGTCGTGTCCTGATAGAGCGGCGTGAAGAAACTCACGCGATGCTCGCTCATCCCGAAGTTCGCCTGCTGATCCTCGACTTTTCGCTCGGGATAGAAGGTAAACCGGTAGTCGGATCGCGGCATCAGCTTGCCGAACTCGGGGGTGAGCCACGCCTGCAGCTCGGACTGAGCAGCGGCCGGGAGCGGTTGCAGTGCGAGCACCGCCACGGTGAGCACGAGCGCCACGCCCACCACTCGAGCCAGAGGCATCGAGAGCTCTCCTCTGCCGGCCTCTATGGGGTGTGGTGCGGAGAGCCCGGCGTCCCTGACTGCGATGGGCAGCAAGAGCCGGGCCAAGGAGGCCGTCTCAGTCCAGTATCCACGAGTGTGCCGTTATGACGTAGTGTGTAGTGGTGAGCGTTGCCGAGCCCGTCACCGACTGGCAGATCTCGCCCGCCCGCCGGTGGGCCATCACGTTCTCCGTGATGATGGTCACGGTCATGCAGGTCCTGGACTCGAGCGTGACCAACGTCGCCCTGCCGCACATGCAGGGCTCACTCTCCGCCGGCATCGAAGAGATGTCGTGGGTCATCACGTCGTTCCTCGCCGCCAACGCGATCGTCATTCCCGCGACGGGCTGGCTCTCGGCCCGTTTCGGTCGCCGCCGTTTCTTTCTGATCTGCACGGTGATCTTCACCGCGAGCTCGTTCCTGTCGGGCATCGCGCCGACGCTCGAGTTCCTCGTCGCGATGCGCGTGCTCCAGGGGCTCGGCGGCGGCCCGGTCATCCCGATGGCGCAGGCGATCATGTGGGAGATCTTTCCGCTGCGGCAGCGCGGCACGGCGATGGCCGTCTGGGGCGCCGGCATCATGATGGCCCCGATCCTCGGACCGACGGTCGGCGGCTGGATCGCCGACAACTGGTCCTGGCGCTGGATCTTCTACATCAATCTCCCCATCGGCATCATCGGCTTCGTGATGGTGAGCGTGTTCTTGTTCGACGCTCCGTTCGTCAAGAAACCGCGCGGGATCGACGCCGCGGGCCTGGTGCTGATGGTGTTCGGCTTCGGCTTCCTGCAGCTCTTTCTCGATCTCGGCGAGAAGAACGACTGGTTCGACTCGGGATTCATCATCAGCATGCTCATGCTGGCGATCCTGGCGCTCGTGGCGTTCATCATTCGCGAGCTCACCGCCACCGAGCCGATTCTCGATCTGAGCGTGTTCAACGATCGCAACTTTGCCGTGGGCACCATGTGCATCGCGCTGGTCGCGCTCGGGTTCAACTCGAGCGTCTTGCTGGTGGCGCTCTACACGCAGAAGATCCTCTTGTGGGACGCCTGGAACGCGGGCCTCGTGCTGGCGCCCGGAGGCGTCGGCACGATGATCTCGCTCATGATCTCGGGGCGCCTGGTGGCCCGCGCCGATCAACGCCTGATGCTCGTGGGCGGCTGTCTCCTGAACGCCGTGGCGGCGACGATGATGACGAGCGTGACGCTCGGCATGGACTACTGGAGCCTCGCGTGGCCGCGATTCCTCCAGGGGTTCGCGATGGGCTTCATCTTCCCGCCGCTCCAGACGCTGACCCTGGCCACGATCCGGCTCGAGCGACTCGGCAACGCGACCGCCGCCTACAACGTCGTGCGCAACGTCGGCGGTAGCATCGGCGTGGCGCTGGCCACCACCTTGCTGGTCCGGCGGAGCCAGGCGCACCAGACCACCCTGGTCAGTCACGTGAACATCTGGGACGCGGACACGGCGGCCAAGCTCAAGCAATGGACGGATCATTTCATGAGCCAGGGCTCGGACCCGTACACCGCGGGACGCCGAGCGCTGGCCATGCTGTATCGCGGCGCCGTCGAGCAGGCGCAAGTCATGGCCTACGCGGACGACTTCTGGCTGATCTCCGTGCTGTTCATCGTCATCGTGCCGCTGATCCCGTTCATGCATCGCGTGCGCGCCGAGCAGAACGAGCGCGCGCGCGAGCGCCCCGGTCGCGTCGAGGCGCTGCCCGCGCCGGACAACCGGCCGATCGCGCCCGAGCGCGGCATCGACTAGCCCGCCGCGCTCACCGCACCTCAGCCGCGGCCGTCGACTCCGAGAAACTGGAGAAACGTCGACGCAATCTCCGCGGCGACGTCTGCGCCGGCGCGTCGCGGCACGCGAAACAGATCGTGGCCGGCGCCGGTGACGCCGAGCAGCGAGGTCGGTGCGGCGATCAAGGGCCGCGCCGCCTCGATCTCGTCGAGCGTCCCGAACGGGTCGCGCGAGCCGTGCGCGAACATGGTCGGCGCGGTCAGCTTCGGCAGATGCGCCGTGCGGAGCTCGGCCGACCGCCCCGGCGGATGGAGCGGATACGAGAGCAGCAGGAGCCCGTCGACGAGCCCGGGCTCGCCCGCGGCCAGCATGCTGGCCTGACGCCCGCCGTACGATTGACCGCCCAGGAAGACGCGCCCGCCCAGCCGCGACCGCATCGACGCCACCGCCTGCCTGAGCCCCTCGCG
>DATEMW010000387.1:0-12631 GCA_035275385.1 Candidatus Methylomirabilota bacterium
TCGGCGAACTTCTTGTTGTCGGCCGGCGTGTCGAACGACACGCCCAGGATCACCGCGTTCTTCCGGTCGTAGTCGGCCTTCAGGTCGCGGAACCCGCAACCCTCGGCGGTTCAACCAGGCGTGTCGGCCTTCGGGAAAAACCAGAGCACGACCGACTTGCCCTTGAAGTCGGCGAGCTTCACGGCGTTGCCGTTGTGGTCGCGCCCGACGAAGTCAGGCGCCTTGTCCCCCGGATTGAGCATCGAGTCCTCCTATGAGTGTCAGAGTACCGCGATGCTGGCGCCGATGCCTCGATTATCGTGCGCGGACGATCTCGGCGGCGAACGCCTCGAGCGCGTCCCAGTCATACGGCCCCTCACGCAGCGCGATGCTGAGCCGCGTGCAGCCGAGTGCCTTGAACTGCTCGACCATCTCGCGCGCGTCCTTCACCGACCCGCGCAGATAGCCCGTCCGCTCGGCGCGGGCGGGGCTCCCGCCGAAGTGGCTCTGGAACAACGCCTCGGCGCGCGCGATGCCCTTGGCGTCGGCGCCGAGATAGAAGCCGAGGTTCACGCTGCGCATGATCGTCCTCGGGTCGCGCTTCTCGGTCTCGCACCAGCGCTCGAGCACCTCGCCCTTGTGCTTCCACTCGTCGGGACCGATATAGGCGCCGTTCCACCCGTCAGCGTACTTCGCCGCCGCGCGGAGCGTGCGCTTCTCGCCGCGGCCGCCGATCCAGATCGGGATGCGGGGCTGCAGCGGCTTGGGGTAGTTGGGCGCGTTCGAGGCCTGGAAGTGCTTGCCCTGGAAGTTGGCGCGCTTCTGCTCGGGATCGAGGAGCATCCGGAGGATCTGCGCGTACTCCTCGAGCATGTCCTCGCGCGGCCCGATCGACGGGAACGCGTACCCGAACGCCTTGGCCTCGACGTCGTGCCAGCCGGCGCCGAGCCCGCAATCGACGCGCCCATTCGACAGGTGATCGATCGTCGTGAGCGACTTGGCGAGCAGGCCGGGGTTGCGATAGGCGACGCAGTAGACGCCGCTCCCGAGCCTGATCTTCGTCGTGTCCATCGCGGCCGCGGTGAGGATCGCGATCGCCTCGTAGCAGTCCATGTCGCCGCCGCGCGGCGGCGACTCCTGGAAGTGATCGGACACCGAGAACCAGTCGAAGCCCTTCACGTCGGCGAACTTCCACAGCTTGCGCATCTCGTCGAGCGGCCCGCCCATGGCGCCGATGTGGATTCCGAAGTTCATGGTCACGCTCCTGTGAGCCTGGTGAGCGCCCGGTACGCGCGCCTGGCGCGCTCGAGCGCGGGAAGATCGGCGGTGGCCCGGCACGGCGCCTCGATGGCCAGTGGCGCATCGGCGGGCAGGGCCGCGATCAGCTCGGTGAGCGGCAGCGCCCCGTCGCCCGGGAGCAGCCGGCCGGTTCGCGCCTCGCGAATCAAGGCCGGCGTGTCGGTCGGCCCCGGCATGTCGGGCGATGCATCACAGATCTGCGCGTAGCGCAGCAGTCTCGGATCGACCTGCGTCACGTGCTCGGGCAGGCCGCCGGAGCGGCTCCAGTGGAGCGCGTCGATCAGGATCGAGGCGTTCGGGCGCCCGGCCTTGGCCAGAATGCTCGCGGCGTGGGCGAGCGTGCGCACACCGGTGTAGATCGCGAACTCGAGGCCTACCTGCAACCCGTACTGGGCCGCGCGGTCGCAGAGCTCGGAGAAGCGCTCGATCGTGCGCGCCTCCTCGGGCTCGGCGCTCATGACGAGGACGTTCTTGGCGCCGAGCCGCGCGGAGACCTCAAGAAAGCCGTCGGGCACGCCGACGGGCCGGTCGGGCTCGAAGCGGAGGAATTCAGTGTCGAGCACGTTCACGCCGGTGTCGGCCATGCGCCGTAACGTCTCGCGCAAAACCGGCCCCTCGCTCAGGATGTCGTACGGCGGCACGCCCACGCTCGGCGTCGCGGTGAGCCGGATGCCGACGGTGCGAAAGCCGGCGGCCGCGGCCACGCTGATCAGCTCGGGCGGCGTGGCGTCGAGCACCGTGAGATGGGCGAGCGAGATCGGTCGGCTCATCATTCCTCCAGGAGCACACAGTACCGCGGATCGGCGCTGACGAAGACCTCGTCGCCCTCGGCCAGAGGGTCGGCCGTCGCCAGGCGCACGATCAGCAGCCGGCCGTCCCATTCGACGTGGTACTGGGTGAAGTCGCCCTGGAACACGCGCTGACGGATCCGAGCCGGCCACGCGTTGATGGGGCTCGCCGGGCGGGTGCGATCGAGCTTCAGCCGAACGGTGCGCACGGCCATCAGTGTCTCGCCGGCCGTCGCGCGCCCGGACGCAATCCCGTGAACGAGCGCGCCGCCCTGCGTCTCGAGCACCAGGAGCCCGTCGCGCTCGAGATCGGGCCGCCGCCGGCCGCGGATCAGATTGGCCGAGCCGACGAAATCGGCGACGAACGTGTTGCGTGGCCGGTCGTAGATCTCGCCGGGCGTGCCGACCTGCTCGATGACGCCGTCGCGCATCACGATGATGCGGTCCGAGATCGCGAGCGCTTCTTCCAGATCGTGCGTCACGTACACGGAGGTGATGTCGAGCCGGCGCTGGAGCTCCTTGAGCTCCACGCGCATCTCGGCGCGGAGCTTCGCGTCCAGGTTCGACAGCGGCTCGTCGAACAGGAGCACCGAGGGCGAGAACACGAACGCGCGGGCGAGCGCGACGCGCTGCTGCTGACCGCCGGAGAGCTTCGAGGCGCTGCGCGCGCCGAGCTCGCCGAGCTGCACGAGCTCGAGCGCCTCGCGGACCTTGGCCGCCACTTCGGCCTCCGGCCGTTTGCGCACGCGCAGCCCGTAGGCCACGTTGTCGAACACGCTCATGTGCGGCCAGATCGCGTAGGACTGGAACACCATCGAGAGCCCGCGGCGCTCGGCCGGCACGTTCACCCCGGACGACGACGAGAACACCGGCGCGCCGCCGATCGTGATCTCGCCCGACGCGGGCTTCTCGAGGCCGGCGATCGCGCGCAGGGTCGTCGTCTTGCCGCAGCCGGAGGGGCCGAGGAGCGTCAGATGCTCGCCGGCGCCGACCGTGAACGTGACGCCGCGTACCGCGACGACGCCGCCGTAGCGGACGACCAGGTCGCGCACCTCGATCGACGCGCGAGCCATCGTCATTCGCCTCCCTGCTGGACCGCCCGGCGCGCGACGGCGAACAACAGCACCAGGGCCGCCACCACGGCCAGGGTTTGCAAGGCCGCCATCGCCGCGGTGAGCTCCGTGCTGGCCGAGAACCAGGACTCGACGATGGCCGGCGTGATGACCTTGGCCTTGGGGCCCATCAGCAAGATCGATGCGCCGAGCTCGCGCACGCTGGCGATGAAGAGCAGCAGCCACGCCGCGATCAGCCCGGGCTTCAGGAGCGGCATCGTGACCGTACGCAGCCGATAGCCCCACGGGGCGCCGCACATCTGCGCCGATTCCTCGAGCGACCGATCGATCTGGAGGATCACTCCCGAGATGGTCCGCAGCCCCAGCGGCAGGAACACCGTGAGATACGCGATCAGCAACAGCCACAGCGTGCCGTAGATGGGAATCGGAAAGATCAGCCACGCCCAGAGCATCCCGAAGGCGAAGACGAGGCGGGGCACCGCCTGGGGAAACATCAGCAGATACTCGATGACGCCGGCGCCCGGCAGCCGTGAGCGATAGATGAGCCACGAGAGAAAGCCCATCAGCAGGACGCCGATGCTTGCGGTGGCGAGGCCGAGGATCAGGCTGTTGCCGAGCGCCGAGCCCACGGCGTCGAGAGACAGCGCGGTCTTGTAGTTGGCCAGCGTGAAATTGGAGGCGCGCGGGATCGCGCTGGTGAGGTGCTGGAACGACGCATACGTGATCGTCAGCACCGGCAGGATCACCGCGACAGCGAGATACGCGATGCACACCGCGAGGAACGGCCAGCGCAGCCCGCCGACGTCCATGACTCTGGGCCGAAAGGCCTTGCCGGTGATGGTCGCGTAGGTCCCGCGGCTCACGATGCGCCGGTAGATCCACACCATCGCGAACATGACCACGAAGAGCGAAACCCCCATGGCCGCCGCCGTCGGGAAGCGCGGAGGATACTGCGACACGAGCTGGTACATGGCGGTCGTCACGACGTAGAAGCGGTTGGGCAGCCCCAGCACCAGCGCGGCGGAGAACGAGCCCAGCATCTCGGCGAAGACGAACACGGCGGCGCCGAGCACGCCCGGCAGCACGAGCGGCAAGGTGATGCGGAGCATCGTGCGCAGCCGCCCGGCGCCGAGGACCTGCGAAGCTTCTTCCATCGCCGGGTCCATCGACTTCATCACCGCGCCGATCATCACGAAGGCCACGGAGCCCTCGAAGAGGGCCATCACCCAGGCGATGCCTCCGGGCGTGTTGATGTCGACCACGTGGCCCTCGCCCCCCAGCGCCCGCCAGAGCTGATTGACGAACCCGCTGCTCGGCGAGGCGATGAGCGCCCAGGCCAGAGCTCCCATGAGCGGCGTCACGTAGTAGGGCAGCGCCATCAGCTGCTCGAACGCCGCGCGACCGGGCACGTTGGTGCGCGACAGGATCCAGCCCATCGTGAAGCCGACGATGACCGCGAGCACCGTGGCCAGCGCCGCGACGAGCAGCGTGTTGCCGAAGATGTGCGCGTAGCGCACCAGGCCCGTGAAGTTGTCGAGCCCGTACGCCTCGGGCGGCCGGGCTTGCGGATCGCCGACGCTCAGCGAGGCCTGCACGAGGTAGGCGATTGGATAGAGGACGAGCACGGCGGCGATGCCGCCGACGAGGATGCTGACGAGGCGCGGGGAGAGAGAGAAACGGGGGGCCCCGAGCGCCCCCCCTCGGTCGGAGGTGTGGCTCACAAGCCCATGATCGAGTTCCATTCCTTCACGAAGATGGGATGGCTCGCCACGTAGTCGTTCATGTCCGTCGGGAAGAGCAGCTTGAAGTCGGCGAGCTTTTTGCCCGTGGGCATGGGGCCCGCGTCGGGCCGCAGGGAGCCGTAGAGGAGGATCTTCTGATTCTGGTAGACGGCCTGGCCGCGCTTGGAGAGCGCCCAGTCCACGAAGAGCTTCGCCGTCTCGGGATGCGGCGCCTTGTTGACGACGCCGACGTAGATCGCGATGGCCGGCATGCCTTCGGGCGGCGCCACGAAGTCGATCTCGGCGCCCTTCTCCTGGTACAGCGTGTAGCCGGCGTACTCGGCGAGCGCGCAGATGCGGTCCTCGCCCTTGGCCAGGCGGTCGAAGAGCTGCGCCCGGGCGTCGAACCCCTTCGGCCGCTGCTTGGCGAACTCCTGCCAGAAGTCGTTGCCGAACATCTTGCGCAGGATGTACCACTGGGCGTGCTGCATCCCGGAGGTCGCGAGCTTGACGCTGATCCCGTCCTTGAAGGCCGGGTTGAGGATGTCCTTCCACGTCTTCGGCGCCTGCTCCGGCTTCACCTTGCCGCGGTTGTAGGCGATCCCGGAGAACCCGACGCCCGGCACGCCGAAGTACCCGGCCGGGGTCGACTGATACTCGGGCTTGTACGCGGCGTACTCCGGCGACATGTACTGCTCCCAGCCGCCCTTCTTCTGGAAGTCGATCGCCGGCGAGATGTCCGAGAGCTGGAGCACGTCGACGCCGAAGCGCCCCGCCGACCGCTCGGCGGTGATCTTCGCGTAGAGCGCGCCGGTCTGCAGCCGCACGTAGCTGGTCTTGATCTTCGGAAAGTCCTTGCGGAACGCCTCGAGCAAGATGGCGATACCCTGCTCGCTGTCGTGGCCGTAGTAGACGACCTCGCCCTCTTGCTCGGCCTTGGCGACGTCGGCCGAGGTCTGGAAATCGTGCACCTTGGTGACGTTCTTCGCCGCGCTCTGGGCGGCCGCGAACGGTACCTCGGTCAGCAGAGGTGCCGCGGCGACCAGCGCTCCGGTCTTCAGGAAGCCTCGGCGGGTGAGGCCGGACTTATCAGCATCGGACATGCGAGATCTCCTCTTCGTCGAGTTTGTGGGGCGCGTCTCGTAGCGCCGCCCGTAGCATAAGCCAGGGACTGCCCGGGAGCCACATCCGGGCGCGGCGCGTCTGCTATGCTGTCTTCCGTCACCGGGCGACGGTTGTTCACACACAGAGGAGAGCACGGCATGTCGAACAAAGGGTTCTCCCACCTCGGTCTCTCGACCCTCGATCTGGACAAGACCCGCGACTTCTACGAAAACATCCTCGGCTTCAAGGCGGTGCGCTGCGACACGATCAAGGTCAAGGAGGGGGGCCAGATCCGCCACATCTTCTTCGACACCGGCCGCGATCAGCTGATGGCGTTCATGGAAGCGCGCGGGGTTCCGGGCGTGCCGGCGCACTACGACGCCGGGATCACGCGCGGGCTCGGCGTGCCGAGCGCGTTCTATCACTTCGCGTTCGAGGCGGGCTCGGAGGCCGGGCTCGAGGACAAGCGCCGTGAGCTCATCGCCAAGGGCGTCGAGGTGACGGACGTGGTCGACCACGACTGGGCGAAGTCGATCTACTTCAAGGACCCCAACGGCCTGCAGCTCGAGTTCTGCTGCTTCACGCGCAACCTGAACGCGAACGACTCGCGGATGCAGGACCGCTTCGAGATGTCGGTGCGCCGCCTGGGTCTGGAAGATCCGGAGGCGCTGAAGTCGTCGAAGGCCGCGGAAGTCGAGCCCGAGCTCGATCTCCTGGTGAAGACGCCCGGCGCCTAGTCTTCGAAGGGAGCGGGCGCTTCGCGTCGACCTGCGCGAAGCGCCCGCTCGCCGAATCACAACCGGCCTATCCCCGGGGGCCATTGTGATTCGTGGTGCGGTTGTGCCACAATTCGACCCCCGCTGGAGCCGGACGGAATCGAGATTCGGCGCGGACCGTCTGGCGAAAGGAGACGGCCATCGGGTCGAAGGCCTGGCTCGCCCTCGGTCTCGTCGTACTCTCGCCGATCGTCTTCACGACGACACAAGCGCTCGCGTCGACCACCAGCCCGGTCCTGCACCCGCTGCCGTTCAGCTTCGAGCCGAACCTCGGTCAAACCGACCCTCGCGTACAGTTCCTCGCCCGCAGCCGCGGCATGACCCTGTTCGTGACCGCGACGGAGACGGTGTTCGTCACGCCGCGGTCGGTGGTCCGGATGCGGCTGGTCGGCGCGAGCCCGGCTGAAGTCTCCGGCGTCGATCCGTTGCCCGGCCGGAGTCATTCCCTCATCGGCCGCGATCCCACGCGCTGGCGGACGGATGCGCCGACATTCGCTCGGGTGCGATCTCGCGGCGTCTACCGCGGGATCGACCTCGTGCACTACGGCACCGAGAACCGACAGCTCGAGTACGATTTCGTGGTTGCGCCCGGCGCCGATCCCCGCGTGATCAAGCTGGCGTTCGAGGGTGTCGATCGACTCCAGCTCGTCGACGGCGTGCTGGTGCTGCACGTGGGCGAGACGCAGCTGCGGCTCGACAAACCGCACGTCTATCAGACCTCGGCGGGTGGTCGGCGGGTCGTCGCGGGGTCCTGGATGCTCCAGGATGGGGCGACCGTCGGATTTCGCCTGGGACCGTACGATCCGCGGCACGCGCTGGTCATCGATCCGACCGTGTCGCTGGGGACCTACGTTGGGGGCGGCGGCGTCGATCAGGCGTTCGCGATCGCGCTCGCTACAGACGGCAGTGTGTTTCTCACCGGGAACACGGTCTCCGCTGACTTCCCGACGACGGTCGGAAGCGTTCAGCCGGCCTCCGGCGGCGGGGTCGACGCCTTCGTCGTCAAGCTCAACCCCACGTTCACCGCGCGCGTCTATTCGACGTTTCTCGGCGGCGCTGGTAACGACGCCGGGCGCGGTATCGCGGTCGACGCTGCAGGCAACGCCTACGTCACGGGCTTCACCACCTCGGGAAACTTCCCGACGACCACAGGGGCGTTCCAGGAGACTCCGCCCGCCGGCGAGCCGGCCGGAACGGCCAACGCCTTCGTGGTGAAGCTGAATCCACTGGGATCGGCGCTCGTCTACGGAACTTACCTCGGGGGCACGGGCTCGGACATCGGCCTCGCCATCGCGATCGATGGAAGCGGCGGCGCCTACGTGACCGGCGGGACATTCTCCGTGGACTTTCCGATCACGTTCGGCGCGGCTCAACTCAACCTGTTCGGCGGCCGCGATGCCTTCGTGACGAGGCTCAGCCCCAGCGGTGCTGGCCTCGTATATTCGACGTTTCTCGGCGGCGCCGGCACCGACGTGGGCAACGCGATCACAGTCGACGCCGCGGGCGCGGCGTATGTCACCGGCTCCACGACCTGCGCGGCCGCGCCCTGTTCCAGCCTGACCGACTTTCCCACGACGCCGGGCGTGATCCAGGCGGTGCGGCCGCCCGGCGAGCCGGCCGGCGTAACCGACGCCTTCGTCACCAAGCTCGATGCCTTCGGAGGCCCGATCTACTCGACGTACCTCGGCGGCATCGCCGCCGACGAGGGACTCGGGATCGTCGTCGACGACCTCGGCGATGCCATCGTCACCGGCGGCACGTCCTCCGCGAATTTTCCGTTCTCCGCGGGGTTCCCGCTGTTCACCGGCGCGCTCCAGGCGTTCCTGACCAAGCTGAACCCGGCCGCTACGGCGGTGCTGTTCTCGCGTCCGGTACCGACCGGCACGACCGTGACCGGTCAGACACGCGATGTGCTGCCGTCGGCGCCGAGCCTGGCGCTGGGCCTTGCCCGAGACACCGCCGCGCGCCTCTACGTCGTCGGATCGGAGGTTCGCGCGGGCGGGCCGCAGACCGACGCGTTCGTCATCCAGTTCGGTCCGTCCGGGACGTCACCGAGCGCTCAGATCTTCGTCGGCGGCACGGGCGACGATTTCGGGCTCGCCATCGCGGTCGACCCCGGCGGGAGCGACGCGTTCGTGGCCGGTCAGACGACATCGACGACCGGCATCGCGACGGCCGGCGTGATCCAGCCAACACTGGGTGGCGGCGTGGATGGATTTGTGGCCAAGGTGAGCGGCTTCAACGAGCCGCCCCAGGGCGACGGTGGCGGAGGAGGCGGAGGCGGCTGCCTGATCGCCACTGCCGCGTTCGGCTCGCCGGTGGCGCACGAGGTCGCAGTGCTCCGGGTCTTTCGCGACCGCGTGCTCGCGCCGAATCGCGTCGGCCGCGCGTTCGTGGCCGCATACTATCGGTTGAGCCCGCCACTGGCGCGCGTGATCGCGCAGCACGAGGCGCTCAAGACGGCGAGTCGCGTGATGCTGCGTCCGGCGATCATCGGCGCCGGATTCGCGCTCGCGCGCCCCGGCACGGCGCTCGTGGCGCTCGCGATGGGATGGAGCGCGCTCGTGGCCCTGATCGTGGCGCTGGCCCTCGCGCGCCGCGGTGCTGCGACGCGACGGGCAGCAGTCGTCACCGCGTTCATTCTCGCGCTCGGCCTCGCCTCCGCGGTCGCATGGCTCGACTCCGGTGGACGGGACGAGTGGTCGACACGGCGGCTCGTCGGCCGCGGCTTGCCCGCGATCGTCCAGCGGGTCACGCCGCCTGCCGGATTCCAGCCTGGCGTCGAGCACTACGAGGTCGACCTCGATCGGTACGCCGACTGGCCGCCCAGGTTCCGCGTGCGGCCGACCGTGCATTCGGGGGATCTCGGCTACGAGATCGAGTCGGATCTGGCCGACGGCGTGCTGACCGCCGCGGGCTTCACCGTGATCGAGCCAAAGGCGGCGGCGGTCTTCGGGATCGCCGCAGGCGATCGGATCCTGTCGATCAACGGCTACCCGCCGGCCGGCGGCGGGATGGTGAGCATTCTGCTGATGCAGCGCGACCCGGATCGCACGACGCTCGACGTTCGACTGGAGCGTCGCGGAACGCGGATGGGTCGCTCGATCGTCGTCCGTTAGATCGCGACGCGGGTGAGGCGAGAGCTACGCTTTCAGGCTGTCGTACACCGCCCGCTCGTACTGCCCGTAGAGCTTCAGCGCCTTGGTGTCGGCGAACGGGAGGATCTGCGTCATGATCAGCCCGGTCACCTTCTTGGCCGGGTCGATCCAGTAGTACGTGTTGAAGATGCCGCCCCAGCTCACGGTGCCGGCGCTGCGGCCGTTCGGCCCGGGCTCCATGTTCAGCATGTAGCCGAGCCCCCAGCGAACCGGCGCGCCGGGGAACAGATCGACGTCGTTCGAGCGCGCCGGATTGGTCGTCTTCATGATGCCGGCCGCGATGTTGCCGGTGTGGTTCTTGTTCATCAGCGCGACCGTCTCCGGCTTCAGGATGCGCGCGCCATTGTGGCTGCCGCCGTGCAGCATCGCCTGGAGGAAGCTCAGATAGTCGCGTCCGGTCGAGTAGAGCGGCCCACCGCCTGACCAGAACTCCGGCGTGAACGGCGTCTCGAGAGGCTGAGCGGTCAGCATGCCGTCGGGCCCGCGCTGGTGCACGCGCGCCTGACGCGCCCGCTGCTCATCCGAGGTGACGTAGCCGCTGTCCTTCATGCCGAGTGGCGCGAAGATCTTGTCGCGGAAGTAGGCGTCGAGGGTCTGGCCGCTGACCGCTTCGACCAGACGGCCGGCCCAGTCGATGCTGATGCTGTACTCCCACTTGTCGCCCGGGTCGAATACGAGCGGCATCCGGAGCGCGGCCACCTTGCCGGTCGCGGTCGAGGGCATCCCGGACGCCTTCACGTACTTCACCATGCTCGCGTCCCACTGCTCGTAGCAGAACCCGGACGTGTGCGTCAGCAGATGGCGCAAGGTGACCGGCCGCTTCGCCGGGCGAAGCTTCGGCGCGCCCGAGGCGTCGAAGCCCTCGAGCACCTGCGGCGAGCCCAGCGCGGGATCGATGTTCGGCACCGGCTCCTCGAGCTTGAGCTTGCCCTGCTCGACCATCTGCATCGCCGCCACCGACGTGATCGCCTTGGTCATCGAGGCGATGCGGAAGACGGAGTCGAGCGTCATGTCCGGGCCCTTGCCGAGCTCGCGCACACCCAAGGCGTTCTCGTAGAAAAGGCCCTTGTCGGTTGCCACCATCGCGACGACGCCGGGTACGTCCTTGGCGTCGACCGCGGCCTTCAGCGCCGCGTCGATCTTGGCGCGCGACGCGGGCGCCGTCTGGGCGTAGGCCCGACGGGGCGTCACGTGGCCGATGGCGGTGGCGGCGGTGATGGCAGCAGCGCCTTTGAGCAGGTCGCGACGGCTGGGCGATACAGGCGTCATCGGCGGATCCTCCCGGTTCGAGCGGGGCACGGCACCGGTCTCACAACACGGAGCGCACGAGACCACCATCGACGAGGATCGTGGTCCCGGTGATGTAGCTGGACTTGCCCGAGGCGAGAAACGCCACGAGATAGGCCAACTCCTTCGGCTCGCCGATACGACCGACGGCCGTTTCCGCGGCGCGCTGGGCCAGCGCCTCGTCGACCGAGATGCCGAGCTCCTTGGCGCGGTTGGTCACGTTGGAGAGCATCCGCTCGCTCAGGATCGAGCCGGGGCACACGTTGTTCACGAGAATCCCGTCGCGCCCGACTTCGTCGGCCAGGCTCTTCGCGAACGCCACCACGCCCATCCGTGTGGCGCCGGAGAGTGCCAGGTTCGGGATCGGCTGATAGACGGTGCTGGCCAGGATGTTGATGATGCGCCCGGCCTTCTGGCGCTTGAGATGCGGCAGCGCCTCGCGGGACATCCGCGCGAAGAACAGGAGCGAGCGCTGCACGGCCGTCGCCCACTGCTCCTCGGTGGCGTTGTGGGCGCGCGCCATGGGAGGGCCGCCGGAGTTGTTGACCATGATGTCCAGGCGGCCGAATCGCTCGACGGTCTTGGCGACCAGGTCGCGAATGGTCTCCTCGCGGTCGAGGTCGCCTGCGTAGACGAGCAGGTCGCGCCCGGTCGTGCCCTGAATCTCCTTCGCTGCCTTGTCCAGATCGGGCTTGGAGCGGCTACAGAGGGCGACCTTCACGCCTTCCTGCGCCAGCACCTCTGCGCACGCCCTCCCGAGCCCTTTCGACGCGCCGCCGACGATCGCTACCTTGTCTTTCAGTTCGAGGTCCATGGCGGTGTTATCGGCGCAAACGCGCGGGTTGTCAACGCGCGTCGCGCCGTCGGCGCGGGCGGCGTCAGATCAGATCACTCGATGTTCTTCGCCGGCGGGTAGTCGCGCGAGTAGACCGGCGCCGCCAGGAACGTGACCGGGTCGTACTTCCAGAACTGGCTCACGTCGCGGTAGGTGTCGATCACGACGTTCATGAGCCGCCCGTCGCGGCGCTCGACCTTGCGGATGTAGACGTTGACGATCGGATTGCCGTAAGCGTCGAGCCGGATCGGCCCCTGCGGGGTGTCGGCGAGCTGCACGGCACGGAGCGCCTTGATGAAGGCGGCCTTGTCCTCGACCTTGCCGTTGACGCCCTTCATGCCGGCCTCGATGAACAGCACGCCGAGATAGCCGCCGATCGTGCAGTACCCCGGATCGTCCTTGTACTCGGCGCGCATCGCCTGGACCCATTTGCGGTTGGTCGGCGTGTCGATGGCCGCGCTGTAGGTGCCCGCGGTGATCACGCCGAGCGCCTCGTCGCCCATCGTCTTCAGGCTCGATTCCTCGGTGGTCGTCACCATGCCGAGGACCGGAAGCTTCAGGCCGAACTCCGAGTACTGCTTGAGGAAGCGCTGGCCGTTGGTGGGCCCGAA
>DATEMW010000388.1:0-2020 GCA_035275385.1 Candidatus Methylomirabilota bacterium
CTTCATCTTCGAGTACGTCTTCGACATCTTGCCGTAGAACTCGTAGCCCTTCACGTTCGCCAGGTGCCCGTCCGAGAAGTGATAGTGCGCGTCGATCGAGTCGAACTTGCGGCTGAGATAGGTCACCGCGCGCTCGTGCGCTTCCTCGCGGCTCTCCGCCACCGAGATGTTGGTGAGGATGATCGGCGGGCGCGGCGTGTGGCCCACGCTCTGCGCGATGTCGCGATAGCGCTGGATGTCCGCCGCGGCGGCAGGCCACTCGTTCTGCATCACCATCAGCACGCCGAAGCCGAGTTTGGCCATGATCTCGGCGGACTCGGGGCTGACCGACGAGGCGTAGAAGCGGCGCTCGGGATGCGAGATCGGCCGCGGCCGGATCGACGTCGTCGGGATCTTGTAGAACTCGCCGTCCCAGTCGAACACGTCATGGGTCAGCGCCTTGACCACGATCTGCGCCGCCTCGACGAACCGCGGGCGCGCCTCTTCCATCGGGATCCGGAAGCCCGCGTACTCGACGCTCGCAGCACCGCGGCCGAAGCCGAACAGGCAGCGGCCGCCCGACATGACGTCGAGCAGCGCGATCTCCTCGGCCACACGCACCGGGTCGTGCCAGGGCAGCACGATCACGGCGGTGCCGAGGGTGATGCGCTTCGTCCGCCCGGCGAAGTAGCTCAAGAGCTGCGTCGGCGACGGCGACATCGCGTAGCCGGTGAAATGGTGCTCGAGGGCGAAGAGCGAGTCGAAGCCGAGCGGCTCGGCGAGGTCGCCGAGCGCCAGGTGCTCGGCGAACACGGCGGCGTCCGACAGCCCGGGTTTCTGGAGCATGTTGAGGGCGATGCCGACTTTCATGACGCGCCTCCTCTGGTCTTCGCCCCGAGTCTACGCCGCACCGAGCCCGTAGAGCTCGGCCACGTTGTCGTGGAGCACGAGGTCGCGCTCCGCCTCGGTCAGGTGCGCGGCCTGCTTGGCCAGGACGTCCTGCGAGTTCGGCCACGTGGAATCGCTGTGCGGGAAGTCGTTCGCCCACATGAGCCGGCGCACGTTGCAGAGATCCTTCACCTGGAACGCCACCCAGTCGTCCTGGAACGTCGTGTAGACGTGCTCGCGGAAGTACTCGCTCGGCATCCGCGTGATCGTGCTGCCGGTGAGCCAGTAGCGGTGCCGCTCGTACGCGTGGTCCATGCGGTACATGAAGTGGGGCACCCAGCCGGCGTCCGCCTCGACGCAGACGAGCTTGAGCTTCGGGTGACGCTCGAAGACGCCGCCGAAGATGAACAGGCCGATGATGTCCTGGCAGCCTCGGATGATCGACATGAACGCGTTGAGCTTGGGCCCCCGTGTCTTGAACGTGTCGCTGCTGCTCGTGAGGATGTGGAACGACAGCGGCAGCTTCAGATCGACGGCGGCCTCCCAGAACGGGTCGTAGATCGGATCGTCGTAGTCCGCGAGGGCCGGGTTGCCCGGCATCATGACGCCGCGCAACCCGAGCGCCCTGATGCGCTCGAGGTCGCGGATCCCGTCGTCGACCGAGCGCATCGCGGTCTGCCCGATCCCGAGCAGCCGGTCCGGGTGCGCCGACGCGTACTCGCCGATCCACGCGTTGTACGCCTCGAAGCACGCGTGCTTGAAGTCGAAGTCCGGATGGTTGCACAGCATCATGCCGACGGTCGGGTACAGGATCTCCGCGGCCACGCCATCGCGATCCTGATCGGCCAGCCGCGCGTGCGGGTCCCAGCCACCGCGATGGAGATCCTCGAACCGGGCGCCGAACACGGCCAGCTCCTCGGCGCGCTTGCCCGCCGCGGCCACGAGCCCCATCGGAATCGGCCGCGAGAGCCCGTCGATGACGAAGAGATCGCCACGCTGCGGGTCGCGCACGACGTGCGGCGCGCGATCGCGGAAGCGCGCGTCGATCCGGTCGACGTACGTGGTCGGCGGCTCGGTGATGTGCGAGTCGGCGGAGATGATCGGCTTCGCCATGGTCGTTCGGTCAGTGCTGACGGTAGGATACCATCACGTG
>DATEMW010000389.1:0-2893 GCA_035275385.1 Candidatus Methylomirabilota bacterium
CAACGACGAAGGGCTCGCCGTGAGCCTGCGTTCGCTCGCGCGAGACCCGACCAGCCTCTACACGTACCACGCGGTCGGCCACGCGTATCAAGCGCGCGGCGACTATCGCAACGCGCTCGAGACGTTCGAGCGCGCGGCATCGCTCGAGCGCTACGCGCACGTGCTCTGGCATCTGGCCGAGGCGCAGGCGCTGCTCGGCCACGAGCGCATGACGCGAGACTACTGGGGCTCGACGACGCCCCCCCTGCCGCTCTACGAGCGTATCGAGCTGCTCTGGCGTCTCGAGATGTTGCGCGGCGCCTCGACGGATGCCGCCACGTGGCGCGACCTCGCCAGGCAAGGCGAGCGAATTCTCGGGGAGTACGCCGACTGGCAGACGACGTGGATGCACCACTGGCTCGGCGTGGCGTTCGCGAAGGCCGGAGACTGGCCGCGGGCGGAGCAGCAAGCCGAACGCCTGCGCAAGATGCCGTCGGGTCGTGCCAGCGGCCACTGGTCGACCGTCGGCGTGGCGCTCCTCGAGGGCGAGATGGCCGCCATCCGCGGCGACCTCGACACCGCGGCGCGAGTCATGGCGCCGGCGATCGACGAGCTCCACACCATGGGCGGCGGCAGCCGTGAACAGAAGGACATCTTCCGCGACGTCTTCATGGAGGTGCATCGCCGCCTCGGCCACGTCGAGCGGGTGATCGAGCTGGCGCAGCAGCGTCTGCTGGCGAATCCCCACCACGTGCAGTCGCTCGCCGCGCTCGCGTGGGCGTACGAGAAGAACGGCAACGCGCCGCTCCAGCGGCAAGCTTGCCGGCAGCTGGTCCAGCGGGCCGCCGAGGCCGGACTCTGCGCGGAGGCGTCCGAGCTGGCCGCCGCGCGGCAAGTGCTTCAGACGGCGCCGTAGCGGGAGCGCGTCCTCACCGTCGTCACGGTCAGTCCTCGGCGGACAGCATGTAGCCGATGCTCCGGATCGTGTGGAGCAGCCGAGGCCGGCCCTCGCCGTCGATCTTCCGGCGCAAGTAGCTCATGTAGACCTCGACCAGATTGCTCTGGCCCGCGAAGCCCAGCCCCCAGACGTGATCGAGCACCATCGTTCGCGTGACCACGCGGCCCTCGTTGCGGATCAGGTACTCCAGCAGGCACGCTTCGCGGCCGGTCAGCGAGATCGCGCGGCCGGCGCGGGTTGCCCGGCGGCTCGCGGGATCGAATCGCAGGTCGCCGACCCGTAGCTCGCGCGGCCCGTGGGCGCCGACGCGCCTCAGCAGGGCGCCTACGCGCGCGCGCAGCTCGTCGTCGGCACACGTCCGCGCGGCCACGTCGTCGGCGCCGAGGTCCAGGCCCCGGATCGTGTCGCCGACGTCGTGGTGCGCGGTCACGAGCAGCACCGGCGTCGACACGCCCCACTTGCGGAGCGCCTCCAGCACCGCGAAGCCCTGGGCTCCCGGCAGATCCGTGTCGAGCACGATGAGATCGTGCGTTCGGCCGTCGAGCATGACGTCGCGCACCGGCGTGGCGTGGCTCGCGGTCACCGCGTCGAACTTTGCCTCGCGCAGCACGCCGGCGATCCTGCGGCTGGTTGCAGGATCCTCAGCCACCACGAGAACTCTCGGGGTGTGATCGCCGGCGAGGGGCGCCCGCCGGATCGAATGGTCAGCTCGGGCGACAGCCATGACACACGACTCCTCAGGTCTGATTCCAGTGTAGCCCCGGCTGGCAATCGCGACGGCCGCGCGGCGAGCTACCGCGGTCTGTCGGCCTCGATCAGCTTCACGAGCTTTCGGGCCAGAAGCTGGTCGCGGGGCGTGACGTAGGTGATCCGAACCACGTCGCCCGGCTGCAGAGTCACCAGCGCGTCGGCGGCCGACTCGTTGACGGAGAAGACGGAATCGATCACCCTGCCGCTCACCACGGATCTCACCGTGAGAGCGCGAGCGGCGCTGTTCACGGTCAGCACCTCGGCGGTCATCGTCCGCTCGGAAACGGCGGCTGCCAGCCGACCGTCGGCGGGCCGACCAACGGCACCTTGGGCAAATGCCCAGGTCGGGCTGCCGAGTGTACCGAACGCCAGAGCCAATGCAAGCATCGCAGTGCTCTTGTTCATGAATGGCCTCCTTCCCGTAAACCTCACGAAGAGGCTGACAGGCGAGTCTGAGAGAACGATGAAGGTTTGCTGAGGGCGCGGCTCGGCGCGTCCGGCATTCAGCCCGGTCTCACGGGGCGTTCAGGCGCGGTCGGTACGGTGGATCTGATGGCACACAAAGTCGAAGACCTCATCGGATTCACACTTCATGCGACCGACGGCGACATCGGGCGCGTGTACGACGTCTACTTCGACGATCGCCACTGGACCGTCCGCTATCTCGTCGTGGACACCCGACACTGGCTACCGGGGCGGCGGGTTCTGTTGTCGCCGATCTCGATTCGCCACACGGATTGGACGCGTCGCGAGATCGTCGTCGGCCTGAGCCGCGAGCAGATCAGACGCGGCCCGAGTGTGGACACCGACCAGCCGCTCGGCCGGCGCACCTTGGCGTTGTTCCGTGAGTGCTACACGATGCCGTACTCCTGGGCGCTCGGCGGATTCTTCTGGAGCTCGGGTGCGCAGCACGGCTCGAGCGCGCAGGGCTCGCGCCGGCGAGGGGGCGACCCGCGTCTGCGGAGCGCGCGCATGGTCGGCGACTACAGGGTCACGGCGATCGACGGCGACGCCGGTCACGTCGGCGGATTCCTCGTCGACGACGGCTCGTGGGCGCTGGGCGGTCTGATCGTCAAGACGCGCCACTGGCCGTTCGGCAAGCGGGTGCTCGTGCCCTCGGAGTGGATCGCCTGGATGAGCTGGATCGAGCTGGTGGTTCACGTCGATCTTCCGCTCGAGCGGATTCTGCACGCGCCCGACTACGAT
>DATEMW010000390.1:0-4723 GCA_035275385.1 Candidatus Methylomirabilota bacterium
GGAGCCGCGGCGCCGTCGACGGTGTGGAGCTGGCTCACGACCGTCGATCACAAGCGGATCGGCATTCTCTACGGCGTATCGGCGTTCGCGTTCTTCCTGCTCGGCGGGGTCGAGGCGCTCTTGATTCGCCTGCAGCTCGCGGTGCCCAACAACACGCTGGTGAGCGCGCAGACGTACAACGCGCTGTTCACGATGCACGGCACCACGATGATCTTCCTGGCGATCATGCCGCTCAACGCGATGTTCTTCAATTATCTGGTGCCGCTCTTGATCGGCGCCCGCGACGTCGCGTTTCCGCGCCTGAACGCGCTCTCGTACTGGATCTTCCTCGCGGGCGGGCTCGTGCTGAACGCGAGCCTGCTCACCGGGACCCCGCCCGACGTCGGCTGGTTCGGATACGCCAACCTGACGTCTCTGCACTACTCGCCCGGACTCAACGTCGACTTCTGGATCTTCGCCCTCCAGATCCTCGGCGTCTCGTCTGTGATGGCCGCGATCAACTTCATCGTCACGATCCTCAACATGCGCGCGCCGGGCATGTCGATGATGCGCATGCCCATCTTCGTGTGGATGACCCTGGTCGTTCAGTTCCTGATCGCCCTGGCGTTTCCACCGATCACGGTCGGATTGCTCTTTCTGATGTTCGACCGCTTCTTCGGCACGCATTTCTACGATGTGGCGGCCGGCGCGGATCTCCATCTGTGGCAGCATCTCTTCTGGATCTTCGGCCACCCCGAGGTCTACATCCTGATTCTGCCCGCGTTCGGGATCGTCTCGGAGGTCCTGCCGACCTTCGCCCGCAAGCCGCTCTTCGGGGCGCCCGTCATGATCTATTCCGGCGTGCTGATCGGCTTCTTCGGCTTCGGCGTCTGGAGCCATCACATGTTCGCGGCCGGCATGGGCCCGGTGGCGGACTCGGCGTTCTCGATCGCCACGATGCTGATCGCGATCCCGACCGGCGTGAAGATCTTCAACTGGCTGGCGACGCTCTGGGGCGGCTCGATCCGGCCGACCACCGCGCTCCACTTCGCGGTCGGGCTGGTGGGCCTCTTCACGATCGGCGGCCTTTCCGGTGTGATGCACGCCTCGCCGCCCGTCGATCTGCAGCAGACCGACAGCTACTTCGTCGTCGCGCACCTGCACTATGTCCTGATCGGTGGCAGCCTCTTCGGCCTCTTCGCCGGCATCTACTACTGGTGGCCGAAGATGACCGGACGCCTGCTCAGCGAGGGCTTGGGCCGGCTCAACTTCTGGCTCATGTTCGTGGGCTTCAACCTCGCCTTCTTTCCTCAGCACTACCTCGGTGCCATCGGGATGCCGCGGCGTATCTACACCTACCGGGCCGACGAGGGCTGGAACGCCGCCAATCTCGCGTCGACGATCGGCGCGTTCGGGATCGCGCTCGCGGTGCTCGTCTTCATGATCAACGCGTGGCGGAGCCTGCGTCGCGGCGCGCCGGCGCCCGCCGATCCCTGGGACGGGCGGACGCTCGAGTGGCGCACGTCGTCACCGCCGCCGCCCCATGACTTCGACGTGATCCCACCGGTCTACGGCCGCGACTCGTTCTGGCGCGAGAAATACGGTCCGCGCCGTGGTCCGGTTCCGGGCGCGGCGCTCGCAGAGCCCCACGGCACGCACGCCGGCATTCACCTGCCGGCGCCTTCGCACTGGCCGCTGCTGATCGCGCTCGGGATGCTGATCGCAGCCGTCGGAGGCCTCACGCACGTCGCGCTCGTCGTGGTCGGCGTGCTGTGGACCGTCTATGCGATCGTTCGGCTGGCCCTCGAGCACCACCGGACACCGGAGCACGCCGAGCAGACGGGCGTCCTCGGTCTGGACCATCGCAAGATGTCGATGTGGGTGTTCCTCGGCTCGGAGTGCTTCTTCTTCGGCACGCTGATCGCGACCTACCTCGCCTACAAGGGGCGAAGCGTGGTCGGCCCGGCACCCCACGAGATCTTCAACATTCCGCTCACGTCACTCTCGACGTTCGACCTGCTGATGTCGAGCTTGCTGATGGTGCTGGCTCTCGCGGCGGTTCAGCGTGGCGACCAGAAGCGCGCGCAGCTCTGGCTGTTCGGCACCGCGTTCTTCGGCCTGATCTTTCTCGGCTTCCAGGCCTACGAGTTCACCGATTTCGTGCACCGCGGATTCACGATCCAGCGCAATCTCTTCGGGTCGACGTTCTTCCTCTTGACCGGTCTGCACGGCACGCACGTCGCGATCGGCGTGTTCTGGCTGCTCTTGCTGTGGGTCCTGGCCCTGCGCGGGCGCCTGGCCACGGTCGATGCCACCAAGGTCGAGATCTGCGGCCTCTACTGGCACTTCGTGGACGTCGTGTGGATCGCGATCTTCACGCTCGTGTATCTCATCCCGTGAGCGACGGAGGGCCTATCGTGAGCGCGGAGCATTCGGGCGAGCAGCCGACGGTCGGCACCTACCTGCTGGTGGCGCTGGTGCTCACGCTCGTGACAGCGCTCGAGGTCGGTGTGATCTACGTGCGGCGGCTGGCGCCGATCATCGTGCCGCTCTTGATTGCCATGTCCGCGGCGAAGTTCGCGCTCGTGGCGCTCTTCTATATGCACCTGCGGTACGACTCGCGTGTGCTCACGTTCCTGTTCGTCGGGCCGCTGATCCTCGCCTCGGGCCTGGCGGTGGCGCTGATGACCCTGACCGGCGCGTTCCTGGTGTTCGGCCGCTGATGACCCCGCCGCCGTTCGCGTGGACCACCGGTGAGATCCATGCCGACGTCGTCCTCGGCGTCGGCATCCTCGCCGCCGCCTACGCGTGGGCGTCGCTCTCCGGTCCGCGCGGCGGCCTTCGCGAGCCGGCTTTCTTCTTCGCCTCGCTGATCCTGCTACTCGCGGCGCTGAACGGCCCGCTGCACGACCTGAGCGACTACTATCTCTTCAGCGCTCACATGGTGCAGCATCTGCTGCTGACCCTGGTCGTCCCGCCGCTCCTCCTGGCCGGCACGCCCGCGTGGATGGCCGACGCGCTGCTCCGGCCTCTGATGCGCCGGCGCGCTCTCACTGTTCTGACCCGCGCGGCGGCACGGCCAGTGACGGCGCTCACTGTCTATGCCGTCGCGCTGATCGGCTGGCATCTGCCGGGGCCGTACGAGGTCGCGCTCGAGCGTCACGCCTGGCACGTCGTCGAGCACCTCGTCCTGATCGCGACCGCGACCCTGGCGTGGTGGCCGGTGCTCTCGCCGTCGACGCTGCTGCCCCGCCTGCATTACGGGACGCAGATCCTCTACCTGTTCGCGTTCGGGATCCCGATGACCGTCGTCGCGGCGATGATCACCGGTGCGGAAGAGGTGCTCTATCCGTTCTACGCGGATGCGCCGCGGCTTTTCGATCTCACGCCGCTCGCGGACCAGCGTCTCGGCGGTCTGATCATGTGGGTGCCCGCGGGCATGATCCCGCTGCTCGCGTTCACGGTCGTGTTCTTCCGCTGGGTCGCCTCCGAGGCCGAGGACGAATCGGGCGCTCTGGAGACCTCTGCTATGATTGACGACTCATGAACATCTGCGTCGTGGGCGCCGGCTACGTCGGGCTCGTCACCGGCGCCGTCTTCGCTGATCTCGGCAACGAGGTCGTGTGCGTCGACAGCGTCGCCGACAAGGTCGATGCGCTCCAGGCCGGGCACATGCCCATCTACGAGCCGGGTCTCGAGGAAATGGTCACGCGCAACCTCGGCGACGGCCGGCTCTCCTTCACGACGGATCTGGCGGCGGCCGTGCGCCGATCGGTGATCGTGTTCATCGCGGTTGGCACGCCGCCGAAGGTCGACGGCCAGACCGATCTGAGCGCGGTCGAGGCGGTGGCGCGCGAGATCGGCCGCGTGATGGAGCGCTACACGGTCGTGGTCAACAAGTCGACCGTCCCCGTCGGGACCGGCGAGCTCGTACGCGAGGTGATCGAGCGGAACCAAACCCAGCCCGTTCCGTTCGACGTCGTGTCGAATCCGGAGTTCCTGCGCGAGGGCTCGGCCATCGAGGACACGCTGCGGCCCGATCGGATCGTCATCGGCGCTCCGACGCAGCAGGTCGCGATGACCTTGCTCGAGCTGTACGCGCCGCTCGAGCGCCCGATGATCATCACCGACGTCCCGTCGGCGGAGATGATCAAGTACGCGTCGAACGCGATGCTGGCCACCAAGATCTCGTTCATGAACGCCGTCGCCAACGTCTGCGAGCTCGCCGGCGCCGACGTCACGCAGGTCATGAAGGGCGTGGGCCTCGACTCGCGGATCGGCGCCGCCTTCCTGCAGGCGGGCCTCGGCTATGGCGGCAGCTGCTTCCCGAAGGACACCGAGTCGCTCGTGCACACCGCCGGCGGGCTTGGCTACGACTTCGCGCTGCTACGCTCGGTCATCGAGGTCAATCGCGAGCGCTCGGCGCACTTCGTGCGCATGCTGGCCCGTGAGCTCGCGCCGCTCGAGAAGCGGACGATCGCCGTGCTCGGCCTGGCGTTCAAGCCGAACACCGACGACATGCGGGAGGCGAAGAGCCTCGAGATCATCACCGAGCTCGTGGAAGCCGGCGCCACCGTGCGCGCGTACGATCCGGTGGCCATGGACAACGCGCGCAAGATCTTGCCCGCGCTCGTGGAGTACACGGACTCGCCCTACGCCGCCGCGCAGGGCGCCGACGCGGTCGCGCTCGTCACCGAGTGGAACGAGTTCAAGTTCCTCGACCTCGAGCGCCTGCGCTCGGTCA
>DATEMW010000391.1:0-3285 GCA_035275385.1 Candidatus Methylomirabilota bacterium
CCGTGCGCGCCGCGTCGCCGACGTCCGCCGCCCGCGCGGCCCGCGCGACGGCCAGCGCCGCGGTGGCGAGGGTGCCGTGAAGGAGCTGGCGCCGGCCCATCCGAGTCATGGCGACCCCAATGCTACACTCCACGTCACCCCGAGTCTCGTGATGCGATTCTGGCTCGTTCTCGCGTCGCTCCTGCTCGCCGTTCCCGCGCGCGCCGCGGCCGACGATGCGCTCTGGCTGCTTTTGCGCTCCGGTGGGCACGTCGTCCTCATGCGCCACGCCATCACGACACCCGGCGTGGGCGATCCCGCGGGCTTCAGGCTCGACGACTGCGCGACCCAGCGCAACCTCACCGACGCCGGCCGCGACGACGCGCGCCGTGTTGGCGCCGCGTTCCGGAGCCGCGGGATCCCGGTCGGCCGCGTGCTCTCGAGCCCGTGGTGCCGCTGTCTGGAAACCTCTCGTCTGGCGTTCGGCTCGGCCGAGGCCTGGGCGCCGCTGAGCAACCTGTTCGACAATCGCGCGCGCGAGGCCGAGCAGATGCGCGCGCTGCGCGAGATCGCGGGGCGGCGGCCGACCGGCGGCAATCTCCTGCTGGTCACGCACGGTTCGGTCGTCCAGCCGCTCACCGGCATCCAGCCGGCGCCCGCTGAGCTCGTCATCCTCACACCCGACGAGGCGGGCCGATTCAAGATCGCCGGCCGATTGACCCCTTGAGCTCTCGCTAGCGCGCGACGCCGAACGCGGCCGCCTTCCAGCGCGGATCGGTCGACGCGTCCAGCCGGTCGCGGACTCGCCGTAGGAGTCGACCGGCGCCGGTCTCGCCCCAGAACCAGCGCGCGATCTCCTCGCCTCCGACGGCCGGCTTCATCACCAGGTGGCCTTCGAAGTAGAGGGCCTTGAGGTCGTCGGCGCAGTACCGGATGAAGTTCGGCAGCGGCATATCCGCCGGGCGCTCGGCCATGTCGACGTCCTGTCCTTCGGCGAAGCCTTCGAGGAAGCGCACGACACCGCGGAACCGGGTCGCTGGAATGCCGGCGAGGCCGAAATGAGTCCGGCCGCCGCTCTTCTCGAGCCATCGCTCGTGATAGCGGCGCATCTGGGTCGTCTCCATCGCGACGTCGTCCGCTATCTGTGCCGCCGGCGTGATCCCCGACGCTTGAGGCGGCGCGCCGGGTTGATCGCCGGGGTCGAGCTCAGCCGAAAGATCGCGAAGCACCGGTCCGGTCGGCTCAGCCAGGAGATCGAGTGCGGCGCGCAGGACTCGATGCTGCAGCTCGGCGTCGTCGGGACGACCGAATGCCATCCCGAATGGAAACGGCACGAAGAGGGCCCGCGGCGGCTTCACCTTTTCGGTGTGCTCCCGGACGAGACTGATCGACGTCGTCGAGACACCCGCCCGCTCCAGCATTCGGGCCAGCACACCTCCGGTGTGCGTGCAGTTCGGTCAGGTGGGCGTGATGAGGGCGACGTCCACCCCCTCATCACGCAGCCGGCGGCCGACCTCGGGACCGGTCTCGCTCTCGATCCGCGCGACCTCGCGCTGCGCGCCCATGAACGAATAGCAGCTCGGCCCCATCCCGCCGAGCTCGCCCCGCGCGACCAGCTCGCGCAGGCGGTCGATCGGGAACGAGATGTTGACGTCGCGCATGGTCGGCACGCGATCGAAGCCAATACTCGTGTGGCTCTGGACGATGTCGATCGTCGGCGTGTCCGACGGGATCACGCGATAGCTCTGGTCACCCGGGGTGAACAGACGATCGCCGCGGCGATGGAGACCGGCGGTGGTGACGATCGCGAGGCGGCAGGCCGCGAGCGGCTTGGCGAGACGCATGAAGGGCGCCGTCTCGTTGACCTGCGCCGGGAAGGTCAGCAGGTTGTTGCGAGCGATCTGGGACAGCCGGTCGAGTCGTGGCATCGATCCCTCCGTGGCCGAGATACGCTGATATCCATCAACGCTGCTGATATAAAGACACAGCGGAGGTCGATCTGGAAGCGGTAGAGCGCGCTCGCGTCCCGGGTACCGGCCTGACCCTCCGGCAGTACTACATCATGGTCGGGCTCGGGGCCTTCGTCACGACGATCGCGCAGCCCGGCGTCATCGGCCGGCTTCCGCTCCAGCTTCTCCTGAAGAACGAGCTCCACTTCAACGCGCAGACGCTCGCCGCGTTCATGGTCATCACGAGCTTCGCCTGGAACGTCAAGCCGCTCGCCGGCATCCTGTCCGACGCGTTTCCGCTCTTCGGCACGCGGCGCCGCCATTACATGCTGCTCGGCGCCGGCATGGCCGCGGTCTGCTGGTTCCTGATGGGCGTGGTCCCGCGCGCCAACGTGCCGCTCCTGCTCACGGCGTTCGGCGCCAACGCGTTCATGGTGATCGCCAGCACCGTGATGGGCGGTCTCATGGTGGAAGCCGGACGGACGTACGGAATCTCCGGGCGCGTGACCTCGATCCGCCAGGCACTCCAGAGCGCGGTCTCACTCGGCAACGGCCTGCTCGGCGGCTACCTGGCGGCGACCGCGTTCGGGTGGACGGTCGGCATCGCCACCGCACTGCTCCTCGTGCTGTCGCTGGCCACGGTGTTCGTCTTGACCGAGCGGCCGGCGGCGACCCGCGATCGCGACGTGCTGGCCAACGCGCGCCGCGAGCTTTCGACATTGATCAGCTCCCGCACCCTCTGGGCGAGCGGAGCTTTTCTGGCGCTCGTCTACATCTCACCCGGGTTCACGACGCCGCTCCTGTTCATGCAGACGGACACCCTGCACTTCAGCGCACCGTACATCGGGCTGATGGAGAGCATCGAGGGGGCGGCCGGGCTCGCCGGCTCGCTGGTCTATGGGGTGGTGTGCCGCCGCTTCAACCTCCGGCAGCTGCTCACCTCGGCGATCACCGTGAACGTGCTGTCGACGTTCCTGTATCTGCGCTACGGCCACGACACCGCGCCGTTCATCCATGCGATGGTCGGCTTCGCGGTGATCTGCTCGGAGCTGGCGCTCATGGATCTGGCGGTGCGGTCGACCCCGCCGGGCTGCGAGAGCCTCGGGTTCTCCCTGATGATGAGCGCACGCAACTTCGCCCTCGGAGGATCGGACGTGATCGGCTCGTGGCTGATCGACAGCCGCCACTGGGCCTTTCACGAGCTCGTCTGGCTCAACGCCGCGACCACCGCGCTGGTCCTCGTGTTCATTCCGTTCCTCCCGCGCGCGGTCATGAGCCGGCGCGACGGGGAGGCGGCGCCGGGCGTCGCCGGCGGCGCGCCGCCGAGCGAGCCCGCGGCGGCACGCGTGGTCTGAGC
>DATEMW010000392.1:0-2007 GCA_035275385.1 Candidatus Methylomirabilota bacterium
GAGAGCGACTGCTCGATCAGCTCGTCGGGCCTGAACCCCAGGAGGGAGAACACGGCGTCGTTGGCCTGGTGGATCTTGCCCTCGAGGTCGGACACGAAGACCGGATCCGGCGCGTTCTTGATCAGGCTCTCGGCGTAGGCGCGCGTCTGGTCGAGCTCGCGCATGTCGCGCAGGATGCCGATCGCGCCGATGATGTTGCCGTCCGTGTCCCGCAGCGCGGAGGCGTTGAGCGTCGTGGGGATCGACTCCCCGGTCGCGCTGCGGGGCTGCAGGCGCACGTTGCGGGTGACGCCGCGCGCGACGACCTCTCGCAGCGCCACCACGAACTCGCGCGCTTCATTGGGCCCGATGAACTGCGAGATCGACTGCTCCAGCACCTCGTCGCGCCGGAGGCCGAGCAGGCGCGAGACCGCTTCGTTGGCCTCGAGGATCTTGCCCTCCAGATCGCAGACGAACACCGGGTCCGGCGCGTTGGCGATGATGATGTCGGCCGACAAGGTCGGCCGGACCGTGTACTGCGCCGTGGGCAAGAGCGCGTCGTTCATGTCGTTCCCCTCGAGCCGGCCGTTCGCCCCGTCGACCCGCCGCTCCGGCGGGCCCATTCGGACAAGGGTGTCCGGAACGACGGCCGGGCGTCCATCGGGTGATTACCTATAGGCGGCGTGGTATTTGCTGGATCTCGCCGGGCCGGCGGGCTTTCGCCGATGGACATGTGAGCTTATGATCTGGCCCACCATGGCCTACATCACCGGCAAGCAAGCGTTCCTCCAGATCTTGAGACAGGAAGGCGTCTCGGTCATGTTCGGCAACCCCGGCACGACCGAGCTGCCGCTCATGGACGGGCTCGCGCGCGAGCCCGGCATCCACTACGTGCTGGCGCTGCAGGAGGCGGTCGCGATCGCGATGGCCGATGCGTACGCTCAGGCCAGCGGCGGCCTCGCCGCGGTGAACGTGCACGTCTCGCCCGGGCTCGGCAACGCGATGGGCATGCTCTACGACGCGGCGAAGTCCGGCGCGCCGATGCTCTTGACCGCGGGCCAGCACGATCAGTCGTTCAACGTGACCGAGCCGATCCTCTGGTCGGACCTGCCGCCGATGGCCGCGCCGCTCGTGAAATGGTCGACCGAGGCGCGTCGGCTCGAGGACCTGCCGCGGATCGTGCACCGCGCGGTAAAAACGGCGTTCGCGCTCCCGACCGGCCCCGTGTTCCTCTCGCTGCCGGTCGACGTCCTGAACGCGGAGCGCGATCTGGATCTCGGCGCGCCCACGCGCGTGGCGCCGCGCATCGTCGGCGATCGCGCCGCGGTCGCACGCGCCGGCGAGCTGCTGGCGAAGGCCAAGAACCCGGTGATCATCGCCGGTGACGCGGTCGCCCACGGCGACGCCCTCGCTGAGCTCGCCGAGGTCGCGGAGCTGGTCGGGGCGCCCGTCATCACCGAGGGCGTGCCGAGCACGTGCTCGTTCCCGTTCACGCATCCGCTCCACGCGGGCTCGATGCCGCGCATCGGTCCGCCGATCCGCGCGCTCTTGATGCGCCACGACCTCGTGTTCTCGGTCGGCGGCGATCTCTTCACGCTCTCGCTGCCCGACGACGTCGATCCGATGCCGCCCGGGCTCACCGTGGTCCACCTCGACGTGAACCCCTGGGAGCTCGGCAAGAACTATCCGGCCGAAGTCGCGATCTTCGGCGATCCCAAGGCCACCTTGCCGGAGATCGCCGAGGCGATCCGCCGCAACACCGGCAAGACCGGCCACCCCCAGGCCGCCAAGCGGACGGAGGCCGTCAGCGCGGCGTTTGCCGCCGAGCGCGCCGAGCTGGCCAAGCGCGCCGAGGCCGAAGCCGGCCGGGTGCCGATCTCGCCGCTCACGCTCATGCACGAGGTCGCCAAGGTCACGCCGGCCGACGCGGTCATCGTCGACGAGGCCATCTCGTCCTCGCTGGGCATCCGGCACTTCTTCAAGTGCGCCGACGCGAAGAGCTTCTTCGGGCTTCGCGGCGGCGGTATC
>DATEMW010000393.1:0-5681 GCA_035275385.1 Candidatus Methylomirabilota bacterium
CTCGCGATGCTGCCGATGGCCGTGCCGGGCATGGTGCTCGGGCTCGCCTATATCTTTTTCTTCAACGCGCCGTCGAACCCGCTGAACGTGCTCTACCGCACGATGACGATCTTGGTGATCAACACGATCGTGCACTTCTACACCGTGGGCCACCTGACCGCGCTCACCGCGCTGCGCCAGATGGACCCCGAGTTCGAGACCGTGTCCGCCTCGCTCAAGCAGCCGTTCTACCGGACCTTCTGGCGCGTGACGGTCCCGGTCTGCCTGCCCACGACGCTCGACATCGGGATCTACATGTTCGTCAACGCGATGACGACCGTCTCCGGCGTGGTCTTCATCTACGGGCCAAAAACCGAGCTGGCGTCGGTCTCGGTCCTCAACATGGACGACACGGGCGAGATCGCGTCCGCCGCGGCCATGGCGATGATGATCTTCTACACGAACGTCGTCGCCCGCATCCTCCATCTGATCCTCGCCCGCTGGCTCGAGCAGCGGACTCAGGCATGGCGACGGCGCTAGAGCCCCACGAGATCTCTAGCGCGCGCTCGCTTGAGGCGGAGTGCGGCGGGCCGGGGGGCGGGGGCTCGCGAGGGCTCCGCCACCCGTTCGCCCGAATCGCCGCTCTTCGAGCGGCGGACGGGACGAAGGGGTCCCACTTCGCCCTCGCCGACCCCCCGCCCCCCGACCCACCGCACTCCGTCACCCCGTCGCGGGCTTGGGTCTTCGCGGTGCTCGCGCAGTGAAGGAGCACGCGCGGGTCGTGATCGTCGGCGGCGGCATCGCCGGCTGCAGCGTCGCGTACCACCTGGCGCGGAAGGGATGGACCGACGTCGTGCTCGTCGACAAGGGCGAGCTGACCAGCGGCTCCACGTGGCACGCCGCGGGGATGGTGACGCACTTCCACACCTCGCCGACCTTGATGCGGATGCGCCAGTACAGCATCGCGCTCTATCGACGCCTCCAGGCCGAGCCCGGTGCCGCGCAGCACTGGCACGAGGTCGGCAGCCTGCGCGTGGCCTCGAGCCGCGACCAGCTCCGGTTCCTCCAGCGTCAGGTCGGGATGGCCCGGGCGATCGGCCTGGATGTCGACACGATCTCGCCCGCCGAATCGCTCCGGATTTTTCCGCTGATGTCCGGTGAGAGCCTGCACGGCGCGATGTACCTGCCCGGCGATGGCTGGCTCGATCCGAGCGGGGCGACGATGGAGCTGGCCGCGCACGCGCGCCGGCTCGGAGTCGAGATCCGCACCGGCGTGCGCGTCACCGGGATCGTGCGGAACGCGCGAGGCGACGTCGCCGCCGTCGAGACCGACCACGGCGCGATCCGGACCGACGTCGTGATCAACGCCGCGGGGATGTGGGCCGGCCAGATCGCCGCGATGGTCGGCGTGAGCCTTCCGATCACGCCGCTCGTCCATCAGCATCTGGCGACCAAGCCGATCGCCGGCCAGGAGCTTCCGCGTACGACGCCGTGTCTGCGCGATCCGGAGAACCTGGTCTACATGCGTGAGGAGGTCGGCGGCTTCCTCATCGGCGGCTTCGAGAAGAGCCCGGTCGCGTGGTCGGTCGGGGGCGTGCCGTGGGATTTCACGCAGCAGCTCCTGCCCTCGGACTGGGAGCTGTTCAACGAGATCCTCGAGGGCGCCATCCGGCGCGTGCCCATCTTGGCAAAGGCCGAGATGGCGCACCTGGTGAACGGCCCCGAGGGCATCACGCCGGACAGCCGTCCGCTGCTCGGGCCCGTGCCCGGCGTGCCCGGCTTCTGGGTCGCCGCTGGGCTCTCGCACACGGGCTTCGGCGCCGGCGGCGCGATCGGCCACATCGTCGCCGACTGGCTGGTCGACGGCGAGCCGCCGCACGACGTGACCGAGCTCAACGTGCGGCGCTTCGGGCCCGTGTACGAGGACCGCGCCTACGCCGCCGAGCGCGCGCGCGAGTCGTACCGCTACTACTACATGCTCCGCTATCCGCACGACGAGAACGAGTGGGCCCGCGACCGCCGCCTGAGCCCCCTCGACGCGCGGCTGGCCGCGGCGGGCGCGGTGTTCGGCGAGAAGAACGGCTGGGAGCGCGCGAACTACTTCGTGCCCGGCGCGCCCGGGCGCCGCGCCGGAACCGATCAGCGCGGCTGGGGCTGGGCGCGGCCCTTGTTCTTCGAGCAGGTCGGCGTCGAGCACCGCGCGGTCCGCGAGCGGGTCGGGCTCTTCGACTTCACGTCGTTCGGCAAGCTCGACGTGAGCGGCCCCGGCGCGCTCGCGCTGCTGCAGCGCCTGGCCGACAACGACATCGACCGCCCGGTCGGCAGCGTCGTCTACACACAGCTCCTGAACCCGCGAGGCGGGATCGAGAGCGATCTCACCGTCACACGCTGGGCGCCCGATCGCTTCCGAGTCACGACCGGCAGCAACTTCGTCGCGAGCGATCTCGGCTGGATGCGCATGCACCTACCGCCCGACGGCGGCGTCGAGATCCGCGACGTCACCGACGAATTCGCCTGCATTGGCATCTGGGGCCCGGAGGCGCGCCGCGTGCTCGAGGCCGTCGGGGCGAGCGACGTGTCCGCCGACGCCTTTCCTTACATGTCAGCGCGGCGAATCGAGATCGCCGGCGCCGCCGTGGACGCGCAGCGGGTCACCTACGTCGGCGAGCTCGGCTGGGAGCTCTACGTCGACAACCGGCACGCCGTCGCCGTGTGGGACGCGCTGCGCGAGGCCGGGCGTGCGTTCGGGATCGAGCCCACGGGGTACAAGGCCGTCGACTCGCTGAGGCTCGAGAAGGGCTATCGCTACTGGAGCACCGATCTCACGCCGGCCGAGAACCCGTACGAGGCCGGCCTCGGCTTCTGCGTCCGTCTGGAAAAAGGCGACTTCATCGGACGCGAGGCGCTGCGCCGGATCAAAGCGGACGGCCCCGCGCGAAAGCTCTGCACGATCGTCCTGGCAGCACCGCTCCCCGAAGACTCGGACCTCTACGGCGGCGAGGCCGTGTACGCGGACCGCAACGTGGTCGGCCGGCTTCGGAGCGCGGGCTGGGGTTACACCGTCGGCAAGCACATCGGCTTCGTCTACCTGCCGGCGCCGCTCTCGCGCACCGGCACGCCGCTCGAGGTCGAGGCATTCGGCGTGCGGTTCGCCGCCGAGGTCGCGGCCGACGTCCTGTACGATCCGGCAGGCAAACGGCTCCGTCTGTAAGCCGGTGTCCCCCTGCGAATCCAAGTGCTTGTGATCGGTCCCCGACCCGCTGCGACCAAGGTCCGATCGACGCGTCCGCCACAACTAAGGCATGGTCACCAGGCGTGTTTCGTTCCGCCCTCAGCCTTCTCGTGCTCGTTTCCGTCTGTTTGTCCGCGACACCAGCAATGGCTGACGACGCCGCCGACCCGAGCGCGTGGTGGGTGCAGGCAACCGCGGACAATGCGCCGGAAAAGTTTCATCTCCTCCCCGACAACTCGCAGGAGCCTCGAGACTGGGTGGGGCTCGCGCGGGACACAGGGCTCCTGCTCATGTACCAGATCGTCGGGGTCGGGATTCTTTACGCGCTCCCGGAAAGCGTGTCGAGCTGGTCCGACAGCGCCAAGAGCAATGTCGGCTTCGAGAGATGGTGGCACAACGTTCAAAATCCAACCTGGGACAAAGACGACTGGGCCGTCAACTACATCGGCCACTCGTACTTCGGGGCTACCTACTACATCCGCGCGCGCGAGCGGGGCTTCGACCGCATCGACGCCTTCCTGTACTCGGCCTTCGCCTCCGCGCTCTACGAGTTCGGCGTCGAGGCGCTGTTCGAGCAGCCCTCATTCCAGGATTTGATCATCACACCGGTCGGCGGCGCACTGCTCGGTGGTTTCGTCTTCGAGCCCATCCGGTCCTGGATCCTCAGCAAGCCCGAGCTGAGGTGGTACGACCACGTGGGGCTGATCGCAACCGACCCGATCGGCGCGCTCAACTACGTCGTCGAACGCCTGATCGGAATCAAATCGGACATCCGGGTCGGCGTCCCGCGCGGGGGCGGCGTCATGGTCGAGCTGCGGCTGCCCCTGAAGTAATCGCCCTATAATACGGAGGCGATGTCGAGCCTCGACGCCCAGACGCTCCTCGATCACCTGATCGCCGAGCACAAGCCCGGGCACGCGCTCCAGCGCGAGTTCCAGACCGACCCCGGCATCTACGAGCTCGACCTCGAGCGGATCTGGCGGCGCGGCTGGCTCTTCGCGGGCCACACGTGTCAGATCAACAATCCCGGCGACTACTTCGTCTTCGACGTCGATCGCGATTCGATCATCGTCATCCGCGGCGACGACGGGCGGATCCACGCGCTCCACAACACCTGCCGCCATCGGGGCATGAAGCTCTGCCAGACCGCATCCGGTCACGCCGCCCGGCTGGTGTGTCCGTATCACCAGTGGTCGTACGCACGCGACGGCGAGCTGGTCGCCTGCGGCGGCATGGACAAGGACGGCGACCTCGACCGGCATGACTTCCCCCTGCACCGTGCCCACGGTCGCGAGGTCGGCGGACTGATCTTCATCAGCCTGGCGCGGGACCCGCTGCCGTTCGACGAGGCGGCGCGCGACCTCGGCGCGCTCCTGCGGCCACAAGGTTTCGAGCGCGCCAAGGTCGCCGCCACCCGGAGCTACGAGGTGCGGGCGAACTGGAAGCTCGTGTGGGAAAACAACCGCGAGTGCTGGCACTGCAACGTCAACCATCCGCAGTACATCAAGGCGAATTACGACAACGCGCCGATCGACGACGCCGCGCTCAAGGGCGAGATCGAGGCACAGGCGCGGGCCACCTCCGCGCGGCTGGCGGCTGACGGGATCGTCATCGACTATCAAGAGGCCGGGATGGTGCGGTTCCCGTCGCGAGACTGCTGGTGGTCGATCAATCGCACGCCGCTCGTGCCCGGCTGGGTCAGCGAGTCGATGGACGGCCGGCCGGTGGCGCCGCTGATGGGCGCCTACTCGACGCGCGACGTCGGCACCCTGCGCATGCGGACGATGCCGAACTTCTGGAATCACGCGAGCGGCGACCACGCCGTGTCGACGCGGCTGGCGCCCGCGGGCCCGAGCAAGACCCTCGTGCAGGTCCAGTGGCTCGTCCACGCGGACGCCGTCGAGGGCACGGACTACACGCTCGACGCGCTGCTGCCGTTCTGGGAGCTCACCAGCGAGCAGGACTGGGAGCTCTGCGAGAAGAACCACGCCGGCGTGAGCTCGTCCGTGTTCACGCCTGGGCCCTACTCCACCCGGCGCGAGTACAACGTGATCCGCTATACGGAGTGGTACCTCCAGGAAATCGCCAAGCCCTAGGGCTCAGGCACCTTTCGCCCCGACTTTGGTCTAAGTCGGACGCTCGAGGCCGCGTCTCTATATATAATCATCGGCTAATGTCCACGCCCACGCGTGCCCTGACGCCCCTGGCACTGGCACTGACACTCGCGCTCGCGGTCACGCTCGCCGCGGGCTGCGCGCGGCAGAGCGATCTCGCCCTCAGCAACTTGCCCGATTCGGATCTCGCCGCCCTGGTCGATTCGGATGCCGCGCGCCAGCTGCTCGCCGAGCTGCTGACACGCCGCTCGAGCGGCTCCCGCTCGGCCACCGAGGGAATGACGGACACACGCTTGGCGAATTTCGCCGCCGCGGGCGAGCCGGTCGACATCCCGCGGCTTCCCGATCAGGCGCGC
>DATEMW010000394.1:0-3236 GCA_035275385.1 Candidatus Methylomirabilota bacterium
GTGGCCGGCCTCGTCCTGCTCGTCGTGGGCGTCTCCGCGCTGCAGTTCGTGCTCGACCGCGGCCAGCGCGAGGACTGGTTCGAGTCGTCGATGATCGTGAGCCTCTCCGTGGTGGCGGCCATCGCGCTCATCGGGCTGGTCGTGCGCGAGCTACGCGCCGAAGAGCCGGTGATCGACCTGCGCGTGCTCCGCCATCCGACCTTCGCGGTGGCGACGGCGGCCATGTTCGTCATCAGCATCGCCTTCTACGGGATCATGGTGCTCTCGCCGCTCTACACGCAGATCCTCATGGGCTACACGGCGATGCTCGCGGGGATGGTGCTGACACCCGGCGGCATCTCCACGCTCGTCACGATGCCCGTCGCCGGCGCGCTCATGACCCGCACCGACCCGCGCTGGATGATCGTGTTCGGCTGCACGCTGAACGCCTACGCCATGTACCTCATGGCCACCCTCTCGCTGGACGCGAGCTACTGGCAGATCATGCTGCCGCGCCTCGTCCAGGGCTTCGGCATCGGCTTCACCTTCGTGCCGATGTCGACGGTCGCGCTCGGCGCCGTGCCGGCGCGTGAGCTCGGCCACGCCTCGGGGCTGTTCAACTTCACGCGGACCATCGCGGGCAGCATCGGCATCGCGGCGATGTCGACCTTGCTGGCGCGCGGCAGCCAGGTGCACCAGGTGCGGCTGGCGGCGCACATGAGCCCCTACGATCCAGACGTGTGGGAGCGCGTGCGGAAGTTGACGGAGATGTTCGTGGCGCGCGGCGCCGACGCGGTCACCGCCGAGCAGCAGGCGTGGGCGCAGCTCTACGCGATCGTGCGGCGCGAGGCGATGGCGCTGTCGTTCATCGACAACTTCTGGCGGCTGGCGTGGATCTTCGTGGCGGTCATCCCGTTCGTCCTGTTCCTCGGACGGCGGGCGCAGCGGGCCCAGGCGCCGGCCGACGTCGAGCGGGCTGCCACGCTAGTGGAGTCGTAAGCGGCATCGCCGGCGGATGCCGGCCGGGGGCTACCGCTCGCGGAAGCGGTTGACGATCGGCGGGCGCCAGTCGCGGCCGAAGGCGCGAGGCGTGATCTTGACCCCGATCGGAGCCTGGCGGCGCTTGTACTCGTTGATGTCGACCATCGAGACGACCCGCCGCACGACGTCGGACGCGAACCCGCGTGCGATGAGATCGTTCACGCCGAGGTTCTCCTCGACGTAGCCCTGGACGATCTGGTCGAGAATCTCGTAGGGCGGCAGCGTGTCCTGGTCGGTCTGGTTCGGGCGGAGCTCGGCCGACGGCGCCCGCGTGAACACCGACTCCGGGATGACCGGACGGCCCGCCCGCGCGTTGACGTGGCGGGCGAGCTCGTAGACCAGCATCTTCGGAACGTCCTTGATGACGGCGAACCCTCCGGCCATGTCGCCGTAGAGCGTGGTGTAGCCGACGCTGTATTCGCTCTTGTTGCCGGTGGTGAGCACCAGCCAGCCGAACTTGTTCGAGAGCGCCATGAGGAGGTTGCCCCGGATCCGGGCTTGTAAATTCTCCTCGGTGACGTCCTCCTTCATCCCTTTGAACACCTTCGCCAGGGTCCGCTTGTAGGCCTGGAGCGCAGTCGTGATCGGGATCGTGAGGAACTCGATGCCGAGGTTCTTGGCCAGGAGCCGCGCGTCGCGACGTGTCCCGGCCGACGAGTACACCGACGGCATGCCGACGCCGGCCACATTCTCCCGGCCCAGGGCCTCGACGGCCACCGCGGCGACCAGCGATGAGTCGATCCCGCCAGACAGCCCGATCACGACGCGCTTGAAGCCATTCTTGCGCACGTAGTCACGCGTCCCGAGGACCAGTGCGCCGAACACCTCCTCGACGGGGCCGGGCACCGGCACGTCCGGGGGCGTGATGGGCGCCTCGGGCGCCGGCAGAGGCGGCAGGCTCACGCGCGCGGCGGTGTCGCGGCCGGCAAGCTTCTCCTTGCGCCGCCGCGGGTCACGCAGCCGCGCCCGGAAGACCGCGTCGAGGTCGAGATCGGCGACGACCAGATCCTCCTCGAACATCCGCCCGCGCGCGACGACCTCGCCCTGCTCGTTCACGAGCAGGCTGGCGCCGTCGAACACGAGCTCGTCCTGCCCACCGACCGTGTTGACGTAAGCGATGCAGACCAGATCGTCAGCGGCGCGCGTCGACACGAGCTGATCGCGGAAGCGGGCCTTGCCCGCGTGGTAGGGCGAGCCGTTGATGTTGACGATGAGCTCGGCGCCCGCAAGTGCCTGCACCGCTGTCGGTCCACCGGGATACCAGATGTCCTCGCACACGTTCACGGCGAACGTCGTGTCGCCGGCCACGAACACCGGCGACTCGGTGCCGGCCTGGAAGTATCGGTTCTCGTCGAAGACGCCGTAGTTGGGTAGGTACTGCTTGTGATAGACCCCGACGCGGACGCCGTCGTGCAGCACCGCCGCGGCGTTGAAGATGTCGTCGCGCTTGTCGACGAAGCCCACGACCACCGCGAGCCCGCGCGTGGCGCGCGTCACTTCGTCCAGCGCGCGCAGGTTCGCCTCGATGAAGGCGGGCTTGAACAGGAGATCCTCGGGCGGATAGCCGGTGACCGCGAGCTCGGGGAACGCGACGAGCGAGGCGCCGAGCCCGCGCGCCCGCTCGATCGCGTCCACGATCATCCGGACGTTGCCGTCGAAGTCGCCGACCGTGGGGTTGATCTGCCCCATGGCGACGCGCAGGCGTCTCATGGCCCCTATTGTACTGGGACGGCGCGCCACCTGTTATGATCGGGTCCGATGCCCGCCAAGGTGCCCTGGCTCCCCTCGAGCCTTCCGCCCAACGCCAAGCCCGAGCGGTGCCCCAACTGCAATCGCCTGGCGTTGATCCCGTGGATTCTACGCCGCGACGACCGAACGAAGGTCGTCCTCCGCACGTGGGTCTGCACCGAGTGTCAGGTCACTCAGGAGCGACCGGAGCCCGAGTAGCATCTCGGCGCTCACGCCCTCGCCGCGCCGCCCGAAGCGATCCAGCGCGGCCACGAAGTAATCGCGATCGTCGAAGTGGGCGTACTTGCCTGTGTAGCGCGCCATGCCGGCTGCGTCCGGGTCGATGCCGAGGCGCTCGACCGCTGCATCAGTGAACAGCACGTAGGTGCGTGGCTCGACGTCGTTTTTGAGGAACCGGTGCGCGAGGATGATGTCGGGGCCCGCCACGCGCGACTTGCCGCGCACCACCTGTCGCATGAAGCTCCCGT
>DATEMW010000395.1:0-4569 GCA_035275385.1 Candidatus Methylomirabilota bacterium
CCGCGACGGACGGCCGCGCCTCGTCGGCCTGTACGGCGAGGGGCGCACCGCGACTCGCGGCGAAGGCGTGCTCGAATTCGAAATGACGTGCCACAGCGGCGGCACGTTGGAGATCTACGTGGAGCCCTATCTCCCCAAGCCACAGCTCGTGCTCGTCGGGCACGGGCCCGTCGTCGAGACGCTGGCCACCCTCGGGCGCGCCGCCGATTTTCACGTCGTCGCGCTCGCCCCGGATACCTTGCAGGCCGAGCTCGAGCGCGAGCCCCTCACCGACCGAGCTTCGGTGGTCGTGGCCACTCACGCGGATGCCGACGAGAGCGTGCTGGATCGTATCTTGCGAAGCGGTGCGGGCTACGTGAGCCTCGTCGCGAGCCGGCGGCGCGCCGCCGTGATCCTCGAGCGCCTCGGCCAGCTCGGCGTGCCGCCCGAGCGGCGCGGCCGGCTCAAGGCGCCCGCCGGCCTCGACATCGGCGCGGTCACGCCTGAAGAGATCGCGGTGAGCATCCTCGCCGAGGTCGTCCAGTATCGCCGGAGCGGCAAGACCCACGCCGCCGAGCCCGAGGCGCCTGCCGTGCCGGCCGTCCGGATCGAATCCAAGGATCCGATCTGCGGGATGATGGTCGACAGCGTGACCGCGAAGTTCCGTTCGCAGTTCGGCGAACGCGCGGTGTATTTCTGCTGCCGCCACTGCAAGGAGATGTTCGACCAGGATCCCGAGCGCTACCGCGCGACGCTCGTCAGCGCTGAGTGAGCCACCTGGCCGCGTCACCCCGCTGAAGTGACGGCCGATTCGCATCGGCGCGACACGCTCTTGAAGGCCTTACGGGGGCGGAGCTTCCGGCGCGCCATGCGGGCGATCGGCGAGCTCGGAGCAGGCCGCGAGCCCGGCCTGGCCGACGTCGTCGCGGGTTTTCGGGCGGCTGACGAGCAGCGAAGCCTCCAGTACCGTATCGCGGGCATCGTGCTGACGCGCGGCCCAGGCGGTCTCGCCGCGGAGTGGGCCGCGCTCGCCGGGCCAATGTGGCGGGCCGAAGTCGTCTCCGAGATCGAGCAAGCGCTCGACTTGTGGGTCGACGAGGGCACCGTGAATCTCGTTCTGACCGCGCTCGAGGATCCGAGCCGCGATGTTCGCGCGAAAGCGGTCTGGGCGCTCGTGGCCATCGTTCGCGATATCCCCGAGCGCGAGCGCCGATCCGCGCGAACCGACGTGGCCCGTCGCGCTATCACCGCCCGAGACACCCTACTCGGCTGGCTGACGCCGGCGCGACGCTCGCGCGCCTCACAGAGGCTCGTCGCGATGATCCGAGAGCACCGCCAGGAGCCCTATCCCGTGCTGTCCCAGATCGTGGAGGTGCTCGGCTACTGCGCCGAGTCCGACGATGGGGACGCGCGGCAGGTGCTCGAGTCGCTCCGCAGCGTATCCGGCGAGGCGTTCCACGTCACGCACGAGGCCGTTGACGAGAGCAAGCTCGACTGGCGCGAACGACTCGTCGCGCAACGGAAAGGCGTCCCCGCCGATCGCATCAAGGCGCGAATCGTCCACCGTCCGACCGGGTTACTCGATCAGAAGGTACTGCTCGCCGCACTCGAGCGAATCCGCGCGCGGGCACCGCGCCCGTGACGGCGGTGCGACTGGCGCGGCTCCTCGGCACGCTCACGAGCTCCCGCGTCTCCAGTCGGCAAGCAGGGAACGTGAAAGCTCAGATCGAGCATTTGCTGATGCGGACAGTCACGCGCGGAGGCCTCCGCGCCGTCGAGCAGATGATCGCCGGATTGGTCACGCGGGTTCCACAGCTCGCGCTCGCGGCCAAGCAACCCGGGCGGCGGACCTGGCGTGCGGATCTCGGCGAACGAACGCTGGAGATGACGGTTACTGCCAATCGCTCGTATCGCATGACCTTGGTCCAGTACCGATCGAGCGCTCTACCGAAGCTGACTCCCAAGCAGCGCCGCATCCAAGCGGTGCAGCAGGCGTTCTACGCCCGCTACATGTCGATCGGTCAGAAGGCGTATGCCGATTCGCGCTATCGCCTCGCGCCCGTCGATCGGCTGATTCTTCTGATCGGCGAGCTCGAGGCAGACGTGAACAACGGCGGCTTCGATCAGTATCTGAGCAACAAGGGCCGCCGTCGCGCCGGCGCCGCGCTGACCGCGCTACGCACGGTCGGTGCGCGGCGGACAGCGCGGATGCTGGAAAAGGCGCTGGCGGCAACCTCCACCACCGCCGAACGGTCGGCCCTCGACACGAGCTTCTATCGCGTACCGGAGGATCTGGCGGTTCTCACCGCGCGCCACGTCCGGCTCGAGTCTTAGCCCCCGTAGAAGACCTTGTCGCCCAGATCCTTCATCCAAAGGGTCGCGTCGTCGGGCCGTCCGTCGATCGTCTTGGCGAGGCCGACCTCGACGACCTTGCCGACGAAGACGGAGTGATCGCCCATCTCAACGGTCGACTCGAGCGAGCACTCGATGAACGCCGGCGTGTTGGTAAGGATCGGCGCGCCGGTCGTCCCCGGCCGGTACGGCTCGCCGGAGATCGTGTCGCCCTTCTTCTCGGCCGGCTTGAAGAACGTGAAGGCCATGGCTTGCTGCCCCTTGCCGAGGACGTTCAGCGCGAAAGCCTTCGTCTCCTTGATGAGTGCGTGTCCCGCGGAGTCGGTCTTGACGCCGACCACGACGAGCGGCGGCTCGAACGACGCCTGGGTCACGAAGTTCACGGTGCCTGCCGAGATGCGACCGTCCTTGCTGGCCGCGGTCAGGACGTAGAGGCCGTAGGGGATCATCCGGAGCGTGGTCTTCTTGACGTTCGGGTCCATGGGCTTCCTCCTCGCGGCGAGGATACGGCGGATGGCGACGCGGGTCCAGCGGTCGGCCGCTTTGCAGACCCAACACTTTCGCGTAACATCGGCGTCACGACGACGAATCTCCGCAGGGAGGGCGCTATGCCGCTGACCGAGCTGAACCACTACTTCATCCGGGCGAACAACCTCGAGGACACCAAGAAGTTCTACTGCGACGTGCTCGGCTTCGAGGTCATGAATCGGCCGTCCTTCCCGTTCCCCGGCTACTGGCTCGGGGTCAACGGCAAGATCCAGGTCCACATGGGGCCGGACGGCATCGACAACGCCGACATGTACTACCTGGGCACACCGAAGAACGCGGTGACCGATCACGCGGGTGTCGTGGATCACATCGCGTTCCTGGCGACCGAGCCCGGTAACTTCATCCGGCGCTTCAAGGAGCGCGGGATGGACTTCCAGCCGCGCTCGCTGCCGGAGTTCGACCTCTACCAGATCTTCATCAAGGATCCCAACGGGCTCACGATCGAGCTCAACTTCTTCGGCATGAAGGACGTCACCGACTGGGGCGGCGAGGACTACTCGAAGATGCCTCAGGTCGCCAGTATGCGCGCATGACCGATCCCGAGCGCGCGCCCGCGGGCTTCGCCGGCGTCGGCTACGACGAGGCGATGCGGCGGGCGCGCGCTCTGGTGCCCGTGCTGCGCGAACGCGCCGCGCGCGCGGAGCTCGGACGCCAGATGGCGGCCGAGACGCTCGACGATCTGCATCGCGCCGGACTCTTCCGCTTCCACCAGCCGCGCCGCTGGGGCGGCATGGAGCTCGACTTCGTCGCGCTGTTCGACGTGCCGGCCGAGGTCGGCCGCGGCTGCGCCTCGACCGGCTGGAACGTCGCCAACCTGAGCGTGCACCACTGGATGCTGGCGCTCTACGACGAGCGCGCCCAGGAAGAAGTCTGGAGCAAGAACCCCGACGCGCTGATCGCCTCGGGCATCGCCTACCCGCAGGGCAGCGGGCGCCGGGTCGACGGCGGCTTCCTGATCAACGGCTTCTGGAACTTCTCGAGCGGTGTGGACGCCTCCGACTGGAACATGCTGGCGGTGCTGGTGCGCGACGGCGAGCGAGTCGTCGATCACCGGATGTGCCTGGTGCCCAAGAGCGACTACGAGATCGTCGACGACTGGCAGACCCTGGGCATGCGCAGCACCGGTTCCAAGTCCGTCCGCGCCAAGGACGTCTTCGTGCCCGAGCACCGCGCGCTCTCGATGTACCGGGCGCGCGGCGGCAGTCAGTTCCCCGGGGCGCGCGTCAACGCGAATCCGCTGTACCAGGTGCCGCTGGCGGCGCTCGGCTCCCACTGCCTGGCCGGCGCCGGCGTCGGCAACGCGCAGGCGGCGCTCGAGCTCACGATCGAGGCGATCCGCGAGCGGAGCACCAACTACACCGCGATGCGCATGCGCGACTTCCAGGCCGTGCAGCTTCGCGTCGCGCGCGCCGGCGCGATGGTCGATCTGGCGCGGCTCTCGATCCGGGCCGACTGCTTCGACGCCGAGCGGATCGCCCGCGAGGGCCGCGTGCCGACGATCGAGGAGAAGCTGCGCTACAAGCGCAACGTTGCCTACGCGATAGAGCTCTGCACCGAGGCGGTCGACTCGCTCCACGCGCTGGCCGGCGCCAACGGCATCTACGATCGCTATCCGATCCAGCGCCTGTTCCGCGATCAGCACGCGCTGAGCGCGCACATCGGCTTCAGCTGGGACGCGCAGGGCGGCCC
>DATEMW010000396.1:0-3551 GCA_035275385.1 Candidatus Methylomirabilota bacterium
GACGCCAACGCTGCCGTCGGCAGCCGGAACGGCGTCTCGACCGACAAGCTCCAGGCGCTACTCAGAGACTACGCGAAGAGCCCGCTCTTCAGCGACGCGGAGAAGGTGGCGCTCGAATACGCCGATGCGATGACCGACACGAGTCAGGATGTCGACGACGAGCTGTTCGCGCGCATGCAACAGCACTACGACGATGACACGATCGCGGAGATGACGATGATCATCGCGTGGGAGAACGCGTCCTCGCGCTTCAACCGCGCCTTCCGCATTCCGTCGCAAGGGTTCTGGAAGCCGTGACGCGTGCTCACGCGGTCAGGACATAGGCCACACCGAGCGCCACGAGTGCGGCCGAAAGGATCAGCTCGTAGCGCATGCGCAGCGGCGGTGCGAGCTTACCGATCAGCACGACGATGCCCAGGAGGACGGCCCACCAGAGACTGGCCATGCCGAGAAGGACCATGGCGACCATGAGCGCGGCGCTGCATCCGACGCAGCTCAGGCTGTAGCGCACGCCGGCGACCGCGGCGCTCCGCAGCAGGTTGAAGGGAAGGGGCCCGTGGAGCGCGCACAGCTCGCGGCAGCGGGCCTGGCTCGCCCGTTTGATGGGGCTCAACGAGTACACGCCGGCGAGCGCCAGAGCCACGCCGACCGCCAGCGTCTGATTGGGCCAGGGCATTCCGAGCGCGGTGTAGATCGCGTAGCAGATCACGCCGAAGACCAACCACACGGCGAGATATGTGACCGCGAGCACGCCCGTCGCAAGCTGCCATCGTCTCCGTCCTTCGGCCGTTCGCGCGAACTCGACGACCAGCGGGATCGCGGAGGGCAGCATCATCGCGGCCATCATCACGACCCAGGTGGCGGCGAACGACTCGATCGGGCCGAGGCCCATGTCCATTCCGCCCATGTCCGCCATCTCGCGCGAGTGCTGCACCATGGCCGCCCAGGCGGTGCCGGCAACCGCGAGGACGATCAGCGCGGCCACCGTCGGTTTCGCCAGCTCTTGAGTGGCGTCGCGGGCTTTCATCAGCACGCGGCACGCGGGACAGAATCCGCCCGGCCTTGCTTGCCTGACGAGCCCGATCGCCGCGATGAGCCGGCCGCCGTACATCAGTCCTGATACTCGTCGCGCCGGCGAACCCACGCCCCCGCGCCGCCCGAGTCGCCCTCGTCGCGGCCCTTCGGGACGAGGTCCATGTAGTGATAGGCGACGTTCAGCATGTCGAGCCCGCGCTCGTAGGTCGAATAGGTGTGGTAGATCTGGCCGCCGTCCTTCACGAACACGCTGATGCCGGGCGCCTCGCTGATTCCCCACGGACGGATCCGATAGTTGTAGTCCAGCGTGTCGGTTTTCAGATCAGCGTCGGTGAACGACACGTGGTAGTCGAAGTTGAAGTCGCCGCCGAACGAGGACAGCCACGGAAAGCTCCAGCCCATGCGCCGCTTGTAGGCGGCGATCTTGGGGTAGGGCGCGCGCGACACCGCGGCCATCGTGATGTCGCGGTGGTTCAGGTGGACGGTGATGCCGTTGAAGTTGTCCATCCAGAACGAGCAGACGTAGCACGGGGCGTCCGGCGTCCACGGCGTGTTGGGCCCGGCGGTGTCGGGGTAGAACATCGCGTGATAGATCACGAGCTGGCCACGCCCGTCGAAGAGGTCGCTGAGCGTCTGCGTTCCGCGCTCGCCCTCGAACGTGTACGGCTTCTCGACGCGCTCCCAGGGCAGCTCGCGCCGCTCGCGGCTCAGCTGGTCGCGCATCCGGGTGAATTCCTTTTCCTTCGCCAGATGCCGCTTGCGCGCCTTGAGCCACTCATCGTGGCTCACGACCTTGTGCGTCGGCATGTGATGCCTCCCTCTCAGCCTTTGCCCTTCGCGGCGCGGCGCTTGGGCCGGCGGACGGCCCGCACCTTGCCGCCGTTTCCGCTTCCGCAGTAGAACAGATCGCCGCCGTTGGACTCGAGGCCCGATATGAACGCGCCGGCCGGCATCTCGAGCCGCTCCAGCACCTCTCCCGTTCGCGGGTCGACGCGACGCAGCTCGCTCTGATCGCCTTCCCAGGTGGCGTGCCAGAGCTCGCCGTCGATCCAGGTGACGCCGGTCACGAAGCGATTCGACTCGATCGTGCGCAGAATCGCCCCGGTCTCGGGATCGATCTGGTGGATCTTCCGGTCGCGATATTGCCCGACCCACAGCGTACCTTCGGCCCACGTGAGGCCCGAGTCGCCGCCGCCGCCCGGCGCGGGAATCGTCGCCAGCACGCGACCCGTCGTGGGATCGATCTTCTGGATGCGATCCTCGGCGAGCTGATAGAGATGCCGGCCGTCGAAGGCCGTTCCCGCGTGCGCGGCGGCGTCGATGGAGCGCACGATCTTCCCGCTCGCGGGATCGACGGCGTTGAGCGTGTCGCCGGAGGCAAACCAGACGCGCTCGCCGTCATACGTCACTCCGTGCACGCGCTCGACACCGTGGAAGGGGCCGTACTCACGAACGATCTCGGCCGTTGATGGATTCATGCGTTCATCCTACTCACCCGGCAGTGGGGCGGGGAGTAACAAGGTCGTCGTGAATCCCGGCACGGGCGGGGTCATCCAGCGACGCGCTCGCCCGCGGCCGAACGACTGCACCTTGCCCGCTGCCGCCAGCGAGTCGAGCGCCCGCTGCACGGTGCGCTGGCTGGCGGCCAGTGCCTGCGCCAGCGCCGAGCTCGACCACGACTCGCCGTCGGCAAGGAACGCCAGCACGGTTGCATGGTCGCCTTCGACCGGCGGCGCCAGCACGACCAGCGCGCGCCCGCGGCGCGGCGCCAGCAAAAAGCCTCGCTTGGTCGCGCTCACCTTGGCCAGGGGCCGAAGCGCCGTGCGAAGGCGCCCGACTTCGACGCGCAGCCGCACGCGATAGGATTCGTCGGCGAGCTTGGCGCCGAATGCCTGCGTGATCAGCGCGTCCCGCGGCGCGTCGTCGGGCCATGATTCGCCCAGCGCGCGGGCGAGCGCGAACAGCACCGGGCGCCTCGCGAGCGAGATCACCGTGCGTAGGTCGCGCACCACGTGCCGGCAGGCGTCCACGACCAGCGCGTTCGACGCCAGCAACGCTTCGACTTCCTCGAGCAGGAGGAGTCGCGTCTGGCCCCTGGCGATCAGGCGCGCCGCGGGCGTGTTCAGCGTGAGGGTTGCGCTTTCGACCTCGGCCCTCAGCGCCGGGATCCGGGCGTCGTCCGCGGCGCGCGCGGCCCGAGCGAGCGCGGTGCGCGCCGGCTTCGTGCGGAGGCGCCGCAACGCGATCCCGGCGACCACCAGCTCGTGAATGGCCCGCGACGCCGGCGGCAGGCGCGAGGGATCGAGCCGGGCGAGCAGGCGCTCGGCCGCGTCGATGCGGCCGACCAGGAGCAGGCGCCGGATCTCGAGGTACCGCGCGTACGCGGCGTTGGCGCGGTCGCCGTGCTCTTCGAGCGTCGCCCGCGCAGCATCGAGCGCCTTCGCAGTCCAGCTCAAGTCCCGCGAGACGAGGGCGATTTCCGCCTCGGCGACGATGCATCTCGCGCGGGACACGGC
>DATEMW010000397.1:0-14044 GCA_035275385.1 Candidatus Methylomirabilota bacterium
ATGCGGGCCGATCAGGTGGGCCACGGTGTTGTACGGCAGCACCACGCCCCACACGTTGTAGGCGCCGAGATCGAGCCAGATGCGATCGCGCACCGCGAGGATCGTGCCGTCGCGCCGGGCCGCGAGCGAGATCGCGTGCACCTGATGTCGCGCGTGCGCTGCGCCGGACATGTGCTCGCGCCGGCTCTCGATCCATTTGACGGGCCGGCCGAGCACACGCGCCGCGATCGGGATCAGCGCGTCCTCCGCGTACCCTGACGCCTTCGTCCCGAAGCCCCCGCCGAGATCCGGCGCGATGACGCGGATCTTGTGCGGCGCGACGCCGAGCGCGCCGGTGAGCCCCTGCTGGACGAAGTGCGAGACCTGAGTCGAGTTCCACGTGGTCAGGGTGCCGTCGCGCCGGTCCCACACCGCGACCACGCCGCGGCCTTCGAGCGGCATCCCGACGTAGCGCTGAATGTGGAACGTCTCGGCGACGGTGGCGTCGGCCCCGGCGAACGCGCGGTCGGCGTCGCCGATCGCATGGGTGAAGGCGATCCCGATGTTGTTGCCCCACTCCGGGTGGATCAGCGGGGCGCCGGGCTCCGCGGCGCGTCGCATGTCGACGACCGGCGGGAGCAGATCCCACTCGACCGCGATCAGGTCCACCGCGTCGGCGGCGCGCTCGGGACTGTCGGCCACGATCATGGCGACGATCTCGCCGACGTGCCGTGCGCGGTCCCGGCACAGCGCCCACTGCGGCGCCTGACGGACGTCGAACTTCACGACCGCACCGAGCCCGGGCGGCACGGCGCCGAAGAGCGGCAGCGGCTTCATCCAGCGCTCGAGGTCCGAGAACGTGAGCACGCGGACCACCCCGGGCGCCGAGACCGCGGCGGTCGTGTCGATCCTGACGATGCGCGCGTGAGCGTGGGGCGAGCGGAAGAACGCTGCGTGGAGCATGCCGGGCAGCACGATGTCGTCGATGAAGCGTCCTTCACCCTGAAGGAATCGCGGGTCCTCTCGCCGCTTCACCGCCGCGCCGAAGAATTTTGCGCCCATGGCTTGTCCAGCCCCGCGACTATACACCCGCTTCGCGCGGGTGAATCATCCGCCGGCTTGCGCCGCACCGCTCACGCCGGTACCCTGCTCATTCGCCGTATGGATCAGTCCGCGCACGAGGCCCATCACATCAGTACGTACATCGATCGCCGGCCCGCCGAGGTCTACGCGTTCGCCTCCGACCCGCGGAACTTGCCACGCTGGGCGGCGGGGCTGGCGCGCTCCGAGATCAGGAAGGACGGCGAAGAGTGGATCGCGGATGCGCCGTTCGGCAGGGTCAGGGTGAAGTTCGCGCCGCCGAACTCGTTCGGTGTCATGGATCACGACGTCACCGTGGAGTCGGGTGTGACGGTTCACAATCCCATGCGCGTCGTGCCCAACGGCGACGGCAGCGAATTCGTGTTCACGCTGATTCGCCGGCCGGGCATGACCGACGCGGAGCTCGCCGGGGACAAGGCAGCCGTGGAGCGCGATCTCAAAACGCTCAAAGATCTGCTGGAGCGCCGGTAATGTCCAAGCTTCGCGTGCAAAGCTTTGGGATTTCGGTCGACGGCTTCGGGGCCGGCCCGAGCCAGGACCTCGAGCATCCGCTCGGCGTCCGCGGTCCGGAGCTGATGGAGTGGGTGTTCCATACCCGCCTGTGGCTGACGATGTACGGCGAGGGCGCCGGCGAGACCGGAGTCGACAACGAAGTCGCCGAGCAAGGCTTCGCCGGAATCGGCGCCTGGATTCTCGGACGCAACATGTTCGGCCCGGTGCGCGGCCCGTGGCTGGACGAAAGCTGGAAGGGCTGGTGGGGCGACGAGCCGCCGTACCACACGCCCGTCTTCGTGGTGACGCATCACGCGCGGCCGCCGCTCAGGATGGCGGGCGGGACGGAGTTCCGCTTCGTCACCGAAGGCATTCACGCGGCCCTGGAGCAGGCGACCGACGCAGCAGGCGGCCGCGACGTTCGCCTCGGCGGCGGCGTCGCCACGATCCGGCAGTACCTGCGCGCTCGGCTGATCGACGAGCTGCATCTCGCCGTCAGCCCCGTCCTGCTCGGCTCGGGCGAGCACCTCTTCAGCGGGATCGATCTGCATGCGCTGGGCTACGAGTGCACGAAACACGTCCCCGGCGAGCGCGCCTCTCACGTCTTCCTGCGGAAGCGCGCCTGATCACTTCGGGCCGGCGCTCGACGCGCTTTCCGCGCGCGGCGTGGTGCGCTATCCTCGCTGCCACATCTCTGATCCTCGGGAGGCCTTCGATGGGTAGACGGTCGATCGTGCTGGTCGCTCTGGTTCTGGTCGCGCTCGCCGCGCTCACGGTGCCCGGACATTCGCAGGCGCCGATCAAGATCGGCGTGATCGAGCCTCTCTCCGGGCCCGTCGCCGCCTCCGGCAACTACGTCCGTATGGGCGCTGAGATCGCGCGCGACTGGCTGAACGCGAAGGGCGGGATCGGCGGCCGCAAGATCGACCTGCTCATCGAGGACAACAAGTCCGATCCCAAGGAAGCCGCCAGCGCCGCCGAGAAGCTGATCGTGCGCGACAAGGTGCCGGCCATCATGGGCGCCTGGGGCAGCTCGATGACCCTGGCGGCGATGCCGAAGCTCGAGGAATACGGCGTGCCGATGGTCGTCGAGACCTCGAGCGCGGCGTCGATCACCAAGCGCGGCAACCCGTGGATCTTCCGCATCAGCCCGCCGTCGGAGATGGAGGCGCTCGGCCTCGAGCAGTACGTCGACAAGCTCGGCGTCAAGAAGGTCGACTTCCTCGCCGTCAACACCGACTGGGGTCGCGGCTCGATCACGGCGTTCGGCGACATGCTGAAGAAGAAGGGCGCGACGGTCGGCGCCGCGGAGTTCATGGATCAGGCCGCGACCGACATGAACGCGCAGATCACCAAGATCAAGGCGACCGGCGCCGACACCTTGTTCCTCACGACCGCGGTCGAGCAGATCACGCTCGTGATGAAGCAGGCGCAGGAGCAGCGGCTCGGGCGCAAGATCGTCACGACCGGCGGCAGCTCGTCGCCCACTCAGCTCATCAAGCAAGCCGGCGCCGCCGCCGAGGGCAGCTATCACATCGTGTTCTTCATGCCGTGGTTCCCCGAAGCGATGCCCGACGGCAAGCTCGCGAAGGCGTTCGTCGACGAGTGGGCCAAGCGCGGTCACCCGTTCGAGGGCCTCACGGAGGGCTTCCGCGGCCACGACGGGATCGCCACGATCGCCGAGGCGATCCGGGTCGCCGGCAAGGACGAGGCCAAGGCCGTGCAAGAGGCGCTCTGGAAGGTGAGCCTGATGGGCGTCAACGGCCCCATCAAGTTCGAGAAGGACGGGCCCGCCGGCAAGGAGAGCGGACAGAGCAAGCCGAGCATCTTCGTCGTCCAGATCCGTGACGGCAAGGTGGCGCTGCCCGACTTTCTCGCGAAGAAGTAGCGCGCCGCCCGGATGGAGCAGCTCCTTCAGCACCTGCTGAACGGCCTGGTGCTCGGCGGGACCTACGCCCTGCTGGGCATCGGGCTCACCCTCATCTTCGGCCTCATGAACGTGGTGAACTTCGCCCACGGCGAGTTCTACACGCTGGGTGCCTACGTGTGCTTCGCCGCGCTGGCGCTCGCCGGCGTCGACTTCTTTGTCGCCTTGCTGGCGGCGATCGTCGTCGGCGCCGCACTGGGCTGGCTCTGCGAAGTCGCGCTGCTGCGGCCGCTGCGCAACGAGTCGATCGACACCACGATGCTCGTGATGATCGGCGTCTGGATCGCCATGCAGAACGCGGAGCTCCTCGGCTGGGGCGGTGTGGCGAAGTCGATTCCGCATCCGTTTCCGACGGCGCCGCTCGTGCTGGGGCCGGTCGCGATCGCGCCGCTCAGGCTCTTCGTGCTGGTCCTGGCCGCGGCCCTCATCGCGGCCTCGTGGCTCTTGATCCAGAAGACGAAGCTCGGCCGCGCCATGCGCGCCACGTTCCAGGACCGCGATACCGCCGCGCTGATGGGCGTCGGCATCGGTCGCATCCACGCGGTCACGTTCGCGTTCGGCTCGGGCCTCGCGGCGGCGGCGGGCGCGCTGCTCGGGCCGGTCTTTCTCGTCTATCCGTCGATGGGCGATCTGGCCTCGCTGAAGGCGTTCTCGGTCGTGATCCTGGGCGGCCTCGGTAACCTGGCGGGCGCGACCCTGGGCGGGCTGCTGCTCGGCATCGCCGAGGAGCTGGGCGCGGGCTACATCTCGTCCGGCTATCGCGACGCGGTCGGCTTCGTGATCATCATCCTGGTGCTGCTCCTGCGGCCCTCCGGGCTCTTCGCGCGCCAGGAACGCATCGCATGACCCGGGCCGCCGGCGTCGTCGTCGCGGCCGCCGCCTTGACCTTGCCGCTCTGGCTCCAGAGCCCCTATCACGTGCACGTCGCGATCATGGCCGGCATCTTCGCCGTGCTCGCGATGTCCCTGAATCTCCTGCTCGGCTACACCGGGCAGCTCTCCCTCGGCCACGCCGCCTTCTTCGGCATCGGCGCCTACACCTCGGCGCTGCTCACCTTGAAGCTCGAGTGGTCGTTCTGGCCGGCGCTCGCCGTCGCGGTGGGCCTGGCCGGCGTCGCGGGCTTCTTCATCGGGCGGCTCGCGCTGAAGCTGCGCGGCGCGTACTTCGTGCTGGTCACGATCAGCTTCGCCGGGGTGATCTCGCTCGTGAGCCTCAACTGGATCGAGCTGACGAACGGTCCGCTGGGGCTGCCGGGCGTGCCCGCGCCGGAGCTCGGGCCGTGGTCGCTCCGCACGAAGACTGCGTACTACTATCTGGTCCTCGCGGCCGTCGCGCTCTCGTATGCGCTGTGCCGGCGTCTCGTGCGCTCGCGCATCGGCCGCGCGCTGGTCGCGCTCCGCGAGAACGAAGCGCTGGCCGAATCGATCGGGGTCGACGTCACGCACTACCTGGTCCTCGTCACCGTGGTCAGCGCCGCGATGGCGGGGCTCGGCGGCAGCCTGTACGCGCACTACACGCGGTTCGTGAGCCCGGAAGTGTTCCTGTTCACCTATACGGTGACGATGGTCATCATGGTCGTCGCCGGCGGCAAGGGCACGCTCGCGGGCCCGCTGGTCGGCGCGGTGCTCTTCACCGCGCTGCCCGAGGCGCTGCGCGCCGCCGCGTCGTGGCAGTGGCAGATGCTCGCGTACGGCGTGCTGCTGGTCGCGCTCGTGTTCTTCCTTCCCCGCGGCATCGTGCCGCGACTCTCCGCGGCGCTCGCGGACCGTCGATAGTGCTCGCGGTCGAAGACCTCGCCGTGAGGTTCGGCGGCGTGACCGCGCTCGAGCGCGTGTCGTTCGCGGTGCGCCCGGGATCGATCACGAGCGTCATCGGGCCCAACGGCGCGGGCAAGACGACCGCGTTCAACGCGATCACCGGCTATCTCAGACCCACCGGCGGCCGGGTCACCTACGACGGCACCGAGCTGACGGGCCTGCGACCGTCGGCGATCGCGCGGCGCGGAATCGTGCGCACGTTCCAGAAGACCAGCGTCTTTCCGAGCCTGAGCGTCGGCGACAACGTGCTGACCGGTCTGCATCTGCGCTCGAGCGCGGGATTCTTCGCGGTCCTCGCCGGCCGACGCCGTCTCGCCGCCGAGGAGCGCGCACTCGCCGCCGAGGCGGCCGACATCGTGGAGTTCGTCGGTCTGACCCACCGCCGGCCGGAAGCGGCCAGCGCCTTGCCGTACGGCGAGCAACGGCTGGTCGAGCTGGCCGTGGCCCTCGCGGCGCGGCCGCGGGTATTGCTGCTCGACGAGCCGGGCGCCGGCATGACGGGCGCGGAAAAGCTGGTCGTGAGCAGCCTCATCCGGCGAGTGCGCGATCAGGGCGTCACCGTGCTGCTCGTCGAGCACGACATGCGAATGGTCATGGGCATCTCGGACACCGTCATCGTGCTCAACGGCGGACGCGTCATCGCCGAGGGCGCGCCCGCCGCGATCCAGGCCCATCCCGAGGTGATCCGCGCCTATCTAGGAGCGTCCGCTGGAGCGGCCTGAGGCGCCGGCGTTGCTGCGATTGGAGGACGTGCACGCGGGGTACGGTCCGATCACCGCGCTGCGCGGACTGCACCTGACGGTCGCGCCCGGCGAGCTCGTATGCCTGATCGGCGCCAACGGCGCAGGAAAGAGCTCCACGTTGCGAGCGATCTCGGGCTTGCTGGCGCCGTCCCAGGGTCGCATCGTGTTCGACGGGCGCGAGATTCAGGGCGAAGCCCCGGCCGGCATTCTCAAGAGCGGCATCGCCCATTGCCCGGAGGGGCGGCGCGTGTTCCCGCACATGACCGTCGAGGAGAACCTGGCGATGGGCGCCTACGTCCGGGCCGACCGGAGCGCGATCGCCGCCGACATGGCCGAGGTGGGCCGACACTTCCCGATCCTGCTCGAGCGCCGGCGGCAGATGGCCGGCACGCTCTCGGGCGGCGAGCAGCAGATGCTCGCGATCGCGCGCGCGTTGATGGCCCGGCCGCGGCTCATCCTGTTCGACGAGCCGTCGCTCGGCCTGGCGCCGACCATCGTCGAGATGACGTTCTCGATCATCGCCGACATCCAACGGCGCGGCACGACCGTGCTCATGGTCGAGCAGAACGCCTACGCGGCGCTCCGCATGGCCGATCGCGCCTACGTGATGGAGACCGGCCGGATCGTGCTCGAGGGCCGCGCCCGCGACCTGCTCGACGACGATCACGTGCGCCGCGCGTATCTCGGCGGATGACGGACGCGAGCGAGAGCCTCATCTTCCTCCCCGGCGCGTCCGGCAACCGCGAGTTCTGGAAGCCGGTCAGCGCGGGGCTGCGCCATCCCGGCGCCCGGCGCTTCATGACCTGGCCCGGATTCGGCGGGGCACCGCCCGAGCCGGGCGTGGGCGGAATCGACGACCTGGTCGCGCGCGTCACGCGCGAGATCACGGGACCGGTCGCCCTGCTCGCTCAGTCGATGGGCGGTGTGGTCGCGGTTCGCGCGGCGCTCGAAAAGCCGCACCTCGTTCGCCGACTCGTGTTGTCGGTCACGTCGGGAGGCATCGACGTGACATCGCTGGGCGCGACGGATTGGCGCCCAACGTTCGTCAAGAACAACCCCGGGCTGCCGAGCTGGTTCGTCGACGAGCGGCACGATCTCACGGCGCGCATCCGCGAGATCACCATCCCCGTCCTCCTCCTCTGGGGAGACGGCGACCCGATCAGCCCGGTGGCGGTGGGGCGCCGACTCGCCGAGCTCTTCCCGAACAGCCGGCTGGTCGTGTTCGCCGGAGGCACGCACGATCTGGTGCTGGAGCGCGCCGACGAAGTCGTTCACCATGTCGAGCGCCACCTGGCCGGGTGATGGGAGTACGCTTGCGATCTGGTGGAGGAAGGAGGCCGATCGTGTCTCAGCGAATTCTGGCGCCAGCCATCATGGCCGTCGCGGTGGTCCTCGCTGCCGGGTGTGGTTTGTTCATGAAGAGCGAGCCGCCGCCGCCCCCGCCGGTGACAGTGAGCACGGCACAGTCAGGTACGAGCGTCGAGCTGGCCCCGGGCCAGGCCGTGATCGTGCGTCTACCGAGCAATCCGACGACGGGCTATCGCTGGGTCTACGTGGAGCCGAAAGACGCGGTCCTCAGAGTCGACGGGCCTTCCACGTACGAGCCCGCGCAGGCCGCGGGCGGTCCCCCCGGCGCCGGCGGCACGGAGATCTGGAAGCTCGCGGCGCTCAAGGCCGGACAGCAGCAGCTCCGCTTCGAGTACCGCCGTCCGTGGGAGCAGGATGTGGCGCCGTCGCAGGTGGCCACGTATCCGATCACGGTGAAGGCGCCCCCGGCGAAGTGAGCATGAGCGCGCCCGAGCACTGGTTCCCCGCGAAGCGCTACGGCTGGGGATGGGGACCGCCGCGCACCTGGCAGGGCTGGCTCGTGCTCGTCGCCTTCTTCGCCTTGCTGGCGCTCGGCGCGATCCTCCTCCTGCCGGCGCAGCAACCTCTGTGCTTCGTCGCCTACGCCGCCATCCTGTGCGTCGGCCTCATCGCGGTCTGCTACGTGAAGGGTGAGCCGCCGCGGTGGCGCTGGGGCAAGAAGTGATGGCGAACCGCATCGATCCGGTCGAGCCGCCCTACCCGCCCGACCTGCAGAAGGTCTTCGACTCGATCATGCCGCCCGGCGTGCCGCCGCTGGCGCTGTTCACGACGCTCGCGCGGGTGCCGCGGATCTGGGATCGCTTCCGCGCCGGCAACCTGCTCGACCGCGGCCCGGTCTCGCTCCGCCATCGCGAGATCGTGATCGACCGTACCTGCGCGCGCTGCGGCTGCGGCTACGAGTGGGGCGTGCACGTCGCGTTCTTCGGGGAGCGCGTCGCGCTGACGCCCGGGCAGGTCCGAGCGACCGTGCACGGCGACGCGAGCGACCCTGCGTGGAACGCCGAAGAGCGCCTGCTGATCCGACTCGTGGACGAGCTGCACGACTCGGCGACGATCTCGGACGAGTTGTGGAATTCCCTGGCGGGTACGTTCAGTGTCGAGCAGATTCTCGAGCTGATCGCGCTGGTCGGCTTTTACCACACGGTGTCGTTCTTCGCCAACGGCCTCAGGCTGCCGCCCGAGTCGCGCGGCGTGCCGTTCCCGCCGCGCTAGCCGCGAGACTTCACAGCTAGCCGCGGCGGGACGCAGACGGGCTACTCGTCGCGTGGCTCGGTGCGCGCGAACCGCCCGCGACGCAGATCCTCGAGCGTCTGCTCGATCTCCGCGCGGGTGTTCATCACGAAGGGGCCGTAGCGCGCGATCGGCTCGTTCAGCGGGCGCGCGGCCGCCAGCAGGAAGCGCCCGCCCTCGGCGCCGGCGGTGGCCTCGACGAGGTCACCTTCGCCGAAGATCACCAGCGACGGCGCATGCGCCGCATTGTGCTCAGGGCCAAAGCGCACCTCGCCGTTGTCGACGTAGGCAAACGCGGTGTGGCCGCGCGGCACCGCTTCGCGGAACGTGGCGCCCGGCGGCAGCACGACGTCGATGAATTTCGGCGCGACCGCCAGCCCGTCGACAGGACCCGAGAACCGGCCGCCCTGCGCCTCGCCGGCGATGATCCGGAGGCTCGCGCCGTCGTCTGTTTTCGTCTCCTCCAGGTGCCCAGCCTGCAGGTCACGGTACTTCGGCCGGCCCATCTTTTCGCGCGCCGGCAGGTTGAGCCAGATCTGCAGCCCGCCGATGCCCTCGGGCCGAACCTGCGGCATCTCTTCGTGCATGATCCCGCTGCCGGAGGTCATCCACTGGATGTCGCCAGCTCCGATCGAGCCCTTGTGGCCGAGAGAATCCGCGTGCTTCACCTCGCCCTTCCGGACCAGGGTGACGGTCTCGATGCCGCGATGCGGATGATACGGAAAGCCCGCCTCGTAGTCGGCCGGCACCGCCGACTCGAAGTGGTCGAGGAGAAGGAACGGGTCGAGATGATCGAGCCCGCGGGTTCCGATGCTCCGGCGCAGACGGACGCCGGCACCCTCGACGACAGGCTCCGGGATGATCACGTGCGCGACCGGACGCGACGACTCGCTCATCGTTGGCTTCCTCCTGTCATTAGAGATGCCCGGGCCCTCACGGCCGATTCCAGCCTACGCCGTCGGAGCGGCCGCGCACCGATAGGAGGCCGCCCGCATGGCTCGCAGGGTGCACACGTGCTAGCCTTATAGGCGCCTGCACCTGGCCTTACGGGTAGACGCTTCCCAGGCGTCGAGACCCCGGTGAATTTGGCTTGATCTCTCACGCCAATCACCGGCGAGGCCATGGAAAACGCTGCGATTCGTGCTCTCATTCGGGCGAAGCTTCGGGACGGCAGCCTACCAGTCAACGGCATCCCCCGGTTTTGGGTCGGTCCAAGCGACGGCGAGGAATGCCATGGCTGCGAGAGGGTCATCACGGACCACCTCGTGGTCGAGGGCATAGCCTCTTCGGCCCGTGGCCGACAGGCGATGCAAATGCACATCGCGTGCTTCGTCGTCTGGGACGAGGAGCGGCGCGAGGGGCAGTCGTAGCTTCTCGCGCCCGCGGTTCCGCACCGTGATACGCTCGGCGATGCCTGCACCATAGCCTTACGGGAAGACGCTCTCTAGGCGTCGAGACCGTGGTGAATCTGGCGTTGCGGATCGCCGTTCCCGTGAGGCTACCAATGGAAACCGACGCTCTCCGTACACTCATTCGCGAGAAGCTCAGGGACGGCCGTCTGCCGCTCAACAGCATGCCGAGATTCTGGGGTGGTCCGGCGGACGGCGAGATGTGCGATGCGTGCGACAAGCCCATCACCAAGCAGCAACTAGTGATGGAGGGCATCGCCTCGACGCTCAGCGACCGGCCGAAAGAAAAGAAGCCCATTCAGTTCCACGTCACCTGCTTTCAGATGTGGGATGCCGAGCGGCGCACAGTGAAAGTTGTCCCCCCCCCCCACGGCCTGAGTCGGCGGGGTCTATTCCCGCGAGGCGAAGATGGACGGTCGAACGATTCGTCTTCTCGTCCGCCAGAAGCTTCGGGACGGCCGGTTGCCGAGTAACAGAGCGGAACGATTCTGGGCCCGCGCCGGCGCGGGAGAGATATGCGACGCGTGTGAAGCGTTCATCGCGAAGGATCAAATGGCGGTCGAGGGCTTCGCTACTCGCATCGACCTGATGCCCCTTCTGGTGCACGCCAGCTGCTATCAGATCTGGGATGCCGAGAGGTCGGCACCCAGCACGTAGTCGCAGCGCGAACCCCGCGACGCCGAACCGACAACGCCTCTCCCTGCCGCATCTTCGTGGTGGCGCCATTATGCACCGCCAAACACGTTGACGGATTGCATCGCTGAGCCCAAAAGCGTGGCGTGGTCTCAGTCTGGGCGACGATCGCGGGCGCCGGCGCTGGCCTGTTGGGTGGTCTGATCGGTTTGGGCGGCGCCGAATTCCGGCTTCCGCTACTGGTCGCGATCTTTCACTACGCGCTACGCCGGGCCATTTCCCTGAATCTCGCGATCAGCTTCGTAGCGGTCTTGGTCGGCGCTGCCGCCCGATGGTGGCTCGGCGGGCAAGCGCCGCTATGGAGCGCTGCGTCCGTCGCCGTCGCCATGATGGTCGGCGGCATGCTCGGCGCCGCAGTCGGTTCGCGCTGGCTTGCGAGAGTCTCGGATACGCGGCTTCATGCCGCCGTCCGCAGTCTCCTGATCGCGATCGGCATTTTGCTCGTGGCAGAAGGATTGGGCTCGTGGACCTCTCCGGGCCTTCCGCTCGGCGATTGGGCCCTCTACCTGATCGCATTCGTCGCCGGGCTCGGTATCGGGGCGGTCAGTACGCTGCTCGGCGTGGCCGGGGGCGAGCTCATCATCCCAACGCTTGTCCTCGGCTTCGGCCTTCCGATCAAGGCGGCTGGCACGATGAGTCTGTTGATCAGCGTTCCGACGATGGTGATCGGCCTTTGGCGCCATCAGGCAAGCGGAGCCTTTCACGATGTCAGGGATCTTCAACGGATCGTTCTCCCGATGGCCCTCGGCACGGTGCTCGGCAGCACGCTCGGAGGCTGGCTCGTCGTGCACGTACCGGCGAGCGCGGTCAAGCTGCTCCTCGGCTGCGTGCTCATCGCCTCGGCACTACGCGTCTTCAAAGTTCGCGCCTTGACCCCGGCCACGACAGACCGCCTCGCCTAGCTGGGGCGCGTCCTTACAGAGGCGTCACAAACATTGGGCATTTTCAGTCGTCGCCGCGTCGTTCACGATCCCACGCATGGGCGACCCGCGGCACGTGCTGGGACGCGCGGCGGAAGAGGCGGCGGCGAAGCTCCTCGAACGCTCCGGACTCCGCATCGTCGCGCGCAACGTCAAGCTTCGCCAGGGCGAGATCGACCTGGTCTGCCGCGACCGTGAGGTGTGGGTGTTCGTCGAGGTCAAGTGCCGGCAGGAGCGCTGGGACGACGGACCCGCCGCCGCCGTGTCGTGGTGGAAGCGCCGCCGGCTCATCCGCCTGGCCCAGGGTTATCTGAAGTGGATGCACATCACCGAGGCGCATTGCCGCTTCGACGTCGTCGCGGTCACGCCGCGCGGCGACGGCCGTTTCGAGATCCGCCACATTCCCGCCGCCTTCGATGCGACCGGGATCGCCTGAGGTCGAGCCCGTGAGATTTCGGGTACAATCACGCTCCCGTGACGATTCTCTGGGATGCATACCGTAGCGCGCTCGGGTCGATCGCCCAGGCGGTAGGCCGCACGCCGCTGGTCACGCTCAATCGCGTGACGGCCGGCATCACGCCGCCGATCCACCTCAAGCTCGAGTGGTACGGCGCGACCGGAAGCCTCAAGGACCGCATCTACTTGCACATGTTCGACCGCGCCGAGGCGCGCGGCGACCTGCGCCCGGGTATGCGCGTGCTCGAGTGCTCCACCGGGAACGCCGGGATCGCCTGCGCGTTCGTGTCCGCCGTGAAGGGCTATCGCTGCACGATCGTCATGCCCGAGGGCATGAGCGACGAGCGCAAGAAGATCATGCGGGCCTATGGGGCCGATCTCGTCTTCACGCCCGGGGGCGAGAGCGACGTCGACCTCTCGCTCCAGCGCCTGGAGGAGATCCGCGCCGGCGATCGCACCGGGTACTGGATCCCCGGCCAGTTCGACAACGCCGACAACATCGAGGCGCATTACCGGACGACCGGCCCCGAGATCTGGGAGCAAGCCGGCGGGATCGTCGGCGCGTTCGTCGCCTCACAGGGCAGCGGCGGCACCTTGACCGGCGTCGGGCGCTTCCTGCGCGAGCAGGATGCGCGCGTCCGTCTCTACGCGGTCGAGCCCGAGGAGTGCGCGCTGCTGGCGCGCCGCGAGTGGGGTCCGCACGGCATCGAGGGTATCGGCGACGGGTTCATCCCCGAGAACCTCGACGTCGCGATCCTCTCCGGGATCATCACGACGACCACGGATGAGAGCCTCGTGATGGCGCGGCGGCTGGCCGCCGAGGAAGGGATCTTCTGCGGCATTTCAACCGGCTGCAATGTTGCAGCAGCGCTCAAGCTGGCGCGGCATCGCCCGGATCTGCCGTCGATCGTGACGATGGCGAACGACACCGGCCAGCGCTACTTCACGACGGCGCTGTGCGGCGAGGACAAGAAGGTCGACGTGCCGGAGCGCGAGCACCCGATGGATCCGCGCACGCGGAGCGAGCTCGATCGCTACCAGCCGAAGTGGGAGATCCTCACCTGAATCCGGCCGAGTACGACTTCATCGCCGCGCGCCGGCGCACCGAGGCCAAGGCCAAGTCGGCGGCCGAGAAGCTCACGAGCCTCGTCGACGCCGCATCGCGCGTCAAGGACGGCGATCAGATCGGCGTCGGCGGCTGCCTGTTCTCGCGCACGCCGCTGGCGCTCATGCGAGAGATCCTCCGCCAGCGCCGCCGCGGTCTCACGCTCGCGCGCAACCTCACCTGCAACGAGGGCGAGCTCTTCATGGCGGCCGGAGCGGCGAGCCGCGTGATGACCGCGTGGATGTCGATCGGGCTGCCGTGGGGCGTGTCGAAGATCCTGCGCCACTACGTCGAGACGGGTGCGGTCGCGCTGGAAGAGTGGAGCCATCTGGCGCTCGGGCTCCGCTTCCGCGCCGGCGCGATGGGTGTGCCGTTCCTGCCCGCGCTGACGATGCTCGGCTCCGACCTGGTCGGCGTCGGCGGGCTCAAGACCGTCGAGGATCCCTACACCGGCGAGACGCTGGCGGCGGTGCCGGCGCTCTTCCCGGACGTGGCACTCGTGCACGTGCACCGGGCGGACCGGTTCGGCAATTGCCAGATCGACGGCTATCCGCACATGGACGCCGATATCGCGCGCGCCGCGACGACGGTTCTGGTGACGGCCGAAGAGATCATCTCGGAAGAGGAGACGCGCCGCTATCCCGAGCGCACGGTGATTCCGGGCTTCGTCGTGGACGCGCTCGTGCACGTGCCGTTCGGCTCGTTCCCGCACGAGTGCTACGGCCTCTACGAGGCGGACTACGATCATTTCGCCGAGTACTGCGCCTCGATCGACGCGCGCGGCCCGGCGGCGGTCGGCGAATA
>DATEMW010000398.1:0-3322 GCA_035275385.1 Candidatus Methylomirabilota bacterium
CCGCATCAGCACGTCGTAGAGCCCGACGATCTGCGACCAATCGGTCGCCGCGGCGGCCGGCGCCTCCGCGTGCACCGCGGCGATCGCCGCCTGCAAGGTGTACGGGCCGATCCGGCGCGAGGCGAGCGCCCGGTCCACGAGCGTGCCGCCCTCGGCGATCAGCTCACGATCCCAGATCGAGCGATCCTGATCGGCCAGCAAGATCAGCTCGCCGCTGGCCGAGGTGCGTGCGCGGCGCCGGGACTCGTGCAGCAGCATCAACGCCAGGAGGCCCAGCGCCTCGGGCTCCGGGAGCAGCTCGACCAGGAGCCGCCCCAGGCGGATCGCCTCCGCCGAGAGATCCGCTCGGGTCAGCGAGTCGCCCGAGGTGGCCGAATAGCCCTCGTTGAACACGAGATAGATCACGTGCAGCACCGCGTCGAGGCGATCGGGGAGCTCGGGAAGCGAGGGCACCTCGTAGGGGATGCGCGCGTCGCGGATCTTGGCCTTGGCGCGGACGATGCGCTGCGCGAGCGTGGAGGCTCCCGTGAGAAAGGCGCGGGCGATCTCGTCGGTGGTGAGCCCGCACACCTCGCGCAAGGTCAGCGCGACCTGCGCCTCCGGCGTCAGCGCGGGATGGCAGCACGTGAAGATCAGACGGAGCTGATCGTCTTCGATGTCCTGTGCTTCGCCCGGCACGGAGCGGACGGCTTCCGTCTCGAGGCGCTCGGCCAGCTCCACTTGTGAGGCGTCGAACCGAGCGCGCCGGCGCATGGCGTCGATCGCCTTGAAGCGCCCGGCGGAGATGAGCCACGCGCGCGGGTTTGCCGGAATGCCCTCGCGCGGCCACTGCTCGACCGCGGCGGCAAAAGCCTCGTGCAGCGCTTCCTCGGCCAGGTCGAAGCCGCTGAGCAAGCGAATGAGCGTGGCCAGCACGCGGCGTGACTCGGACCGGTATACCGCATCGACCACGTCGCGCGGATTGCCGACGACCGCGGCGCTCATCGCGATGGAGACGCAGCCCCGCTGGCCTGTTCCTTCGTCTCGGCGAACGGCCCGTCCGTGACGGACACGCTGCCGCCGCGGACCAGGATGGCCGGCGCAGGTTCGAGCGCGCCCGAGACGCCGTCGCGGTGGGTCACGAACGTGAACCGCAGCGCCTTCGACGGGTCCATGACGACGGGCGGACGGACATCAGCGTGTCCCAGGATCGGCGGGCTCACCGGTCACGTCGCTTTCGAGAACAGCGCGCGCACGCGCTTCTGCAGCTCCTCCGGCGCAACGTCCTCTTTGTGAGTCGCCACCCACCAGAGATGCCCGTACGGGTCCTGCAGCTGCCCGGATCGGTCGCCGTAGAACTGGTTCGTGACGGGCTTGACCTCGCGCGCCCCGGCGGCCACCGCGCGCTTGACGAACGTGTCTACGTCGTCGACGTAGAGGTGGATGCTCACGGGCGAGCCGCCGAGCGCCTCCGGCGCCTTGCCGCCGAACTCGGGAAATTCGTCGGAGAGCATGATCAGGGAATCACCCAGGCGAATCTCCGCGTGGCCGACTCGTCCGTCGGGCACGAGCAGCTTGAAGCTCTCGACGGCGCCGAACGCGTTCTTGTAGAACTCGAGCGCGCCGGCGGCATTCTTGATGGCCAGGTAGGGCGCGACCGTACGGTGTCCCTCGGGGATCGGCTTCACGTTGTTCGGCATCGGTCTCCTCCCTGAAGGTCTCGAACGATTGAATCTCGAACGACGAGCCGCGCCGGACTCCCGGGCGTTGGGATGCCCATCGCCCGGCGAGCGATTCTCACGCTCGCGCGAGGCCGGGGTCGTCCGACTCGAAGAACTCGGCCAGCCGTTTGCGCACGAACAGCCGGGCGCGATGCACGCTGTCACTCACCGCCGGCGCGCTGATGCCGAGGATGTCGGCGATGTCCGGCTTCGAGGCGCCCTCGATGTCATGCAGGATCAGCGCGGTGCGCTCGTCCGCCGGCAGCGCATCGATCGCCTCGGCGACAACCGGCCGCAGCCTGCCCTGCAGCGCGGCGTCGTCGATGCGCGTCGACCAGTCGGGCATCGGCACGAAATGCCCGTCGGCGGAGAACGCCGGCAGGACGTCGACCGGACAGGCCACCGCGCCGGTGTGCCCGCGTTTGCGCCGCTCGTGGGCGGCACGCCCGACAACCCGGTAGCTCCAGGCGGCGAACGCCGACTCGTCGCCGAAGACGTGCATCGCGCTGATGGCCGCGCGCAGTGCGTCCTCCACGACCGCCTCGGCGTCGTCCTTCACGCCGCTAATGCGCAGAGCAAGACGGTACAGGCGCTCCGCGTGGCGCTCGACGAGCTGCTCGACGCCATCGAGATCGTCGGCACGCGTGATCATCAACGCGATGCGGGTCTCATCCGCGCACAGCTTCATGCGTCGACCTCCCCGGCTCGACCACCATCGGCGACTGCGCGGCGCCGTGCAGACGCTGTCCCAGACGGATGAGCGCGTCCCCCAGCGCGAATCGCAGTGAATGCGCGTCACCCATCGCCTCTCGGACTCGATTCGACCGCGCGCCCCTGGCTCGCATCTCGGCCAGCCGCTCCCGGACGAGCACCTCGAGCACGTAGCTGTTCACCTCCATGACGGCGACTCCTTCCTGGCGCCGGCCGCGCCCGCCGGCTTCGGCGCCGGCGTGTCGACCCGGCGGGTCAGGACGATCTCGAACGATCGGCGCTCGCGATCGGACCCGCCGAACGACTCCATCACGATCGCGAGCAGCGCCTCGATCAGGGCCGGACGCTCGAACGGAACGGCGATCCTCACCTGCCAAGCCCGCCGCCGCCGGCGCACGACGGGAGCCGCGACCGCGCCGAGCCGCTCGTGAATGCTGTCCGTCAGGGCTACCTGGCGCGCATGAACGTCGCGGCGCAGACGCTCGCGCCGATTGGTCCACGCGAGCGCCGCGATCAGGGCTGCAAACGGCACGAGCGCGATGATCACAGCGAGCACTGTCAGCATCTCCGTTACCATCCCCTTCTCCACCCCGCCATTACCTCCGACATCATGTCGTAACGATTCACCGGCACATTTCACGTCGTGCCTCGACGCGACACTCAGTACTTGTACGGGTTGGGGCGTGAGTAATCCGTCGAAGTCAGCGTGAAAAAATTGGCCCGGACGACCACGGGGGAGATGGCCCATAGGCCGGGTGGACACGCGTGCTATCGTGAGGCCGCCGAGACGGTGATGGCGCGGCTCACTTTGACGCTATTGGGCGGCTTTCGAGCCCACCTCGATCCCGGCGCTCCACTGGCCTTTCCCACCAGGAAGGCGCAGGCGCTTCTGTCGTACCTCGTCATGCCGG
>DATEMW010000399.1:0-14471 GCA_035275385.1 Candidatus Methylomirabilota bacterium
GCCAGCGCGCGCCCGATTCCGGCGAGAACGCCTCGCTTGGACGGAAGCGACAGGACGAGCTGAGTGGTCTTCGGCATCGTACGTCTCCTTCTGTGAGTCGTGAGCTGCACGCCTCAGCGCGTGTAAGCCGGGAACACGCGCCGCACGCACTCCGGGTCGTTGATCGCGAGCATCCCGTTGACCAGGCGGCGCGCGGCGCCGCGTACGACCACGAATGTGATGCGCGCGGTCGCGACGACCTGATCGCCGGCGCGCGCGACGATCTCGGTATCCTGATAGCGAGCATCGTCCTCGCGCGGGCGCACTGCGGCGCGCGCGCCGGCAACCGTCAATGTCGCGTCGAACGGGGCGGGGCGGTGGAGCGATACGCGCAGCTCAGTCGTCATCCCGGATTCGCCCGTCGCGAGCGCGCCGAGCCAGAACGCGGCCTCGTCGAGCAACGTCGTCAGCGCCGCGGGCGCCAGCGTGCCGTCCGCTCGTCTAAACGCCGGGCGCGGCTGCCACTCTGCTCTTACCGCGTCCGCATCGAACTCTAGCGTTGCGCGCAGTCCAAGCGCGTTGTCCTTCCCGCACGCGAAGCACGCGCGCGAGACTGGCAGAGGATGTGCGCTGGCGTCGTGTACGTCGGTCGGGAGGGGGCGGGGGGCCGCTGCGCGGACCACGCTAGCCACTTCTCTCGAGTTCGAGGTTCGAGCGTCGCTTCGGTTCAACCCTGACAACACGGGTCCGCGCAGCGGCCCCCCGCCCCCTCCCGACCGACTGAGCGCGTCGTCAACGGCATCCGCTGCCAGCAGCGCGACACGCCCATCGACGAGGACAGCGTCGGACTGATCGCACAGACTGAACGTCTCGACCGAATCGTCACGTCCGCGCCGCAAGGTCAGAGGGAGTCCGAGGGGGACGCGGCGCCGGTAGGTACCAGAGACTGCGCGCGGGGCCGTGACGCCGGCGAGAGCATCGAACACGGCGAGGACCGAGCCGCCGTGGGCGGTTTCGGGTAGGCCCTGGAGGGCGGGATCGAGCGTGAGGATCAGATCGTGACCGCTGACCTCCAGAGCGTGACGTAGCGTGGCATCGATGGTGGTCATGCGATAATTTTCGAGTGCCGCCGCCCATTTTAGCCGACAAGGCTTTCATTCGGGCGACGATCACCAACTTCTTCTTCTTCTTCAGCCTGAACTGCTTCATCCTCCTGCCGCTCTACATCGAAGGCATCGGCGGTACCGAGGTCGAGATCGGCCTCGTGATGGGTCTCTACAACGCCGTCGGCATCCTCTGTCAGCCGATCGTCGGGCCGCTCGTCGACGCGTTTGGCCGCCGGCGGTTCATGGCGACGGGCACCGGTCTCGTGATCGCGGCGGCGCTCCTGGCGACCACGACGCCGTCGATCGGGCTGCTGGCCGTCGTGCGCCTGCTGCAGGGCATCGGCTTCTCGGCGTTCTTCGTGGCGAACTATTCCTACGTGCTCGACCTGACTCCGCCGTCGCACCGCGGCTGGGCGCTCGGGATCTACGGCGTGGCCGGGCTCGTGGCGACCGCGATCGCGCCGCTCGTCGGCGAGGCGGTGGTGCGCAAAATGGGATTTCGCCCGCTCTTCATCATGGGGACCGCGATGGCGATCGTCGCGGCCGGCTACGTGTGGAGCCTGCCGCGCGGGCGGCCCGGAGCGCCGCTGCCGGTGGCCGGCTCGCTCTGGGAGCGCGGCGGACTCGACGAGCTACGCCATCGCCACATGATCGTGACCTTGTTCTTCGGGCTCGGCGCCGGCACGACCTTCGTCTTCGTGCCGACCTTCGCGGACAGCCTCGGCATCGAGACTCTGGCGCTGTTCTATACGGCCTTCGCCGTCGCGGCGATCGGCGTGCGGGTCTTCGGCGGCCGCCTGATCGACACCCATGGGCGGCGCGCGGTCATCGTGCCGTCGATGTTCGTGCAGACCGGCGCGACCGCGCTCCTGGCGCTGCTCGGCTTCGTCGTCAGCCGCACCAGTCTGATGCCAATCGTCCCGGTGCTCTTCGTGATCGGGCTCATGCAAGGAAGCGCGCACGGCCTGCTCTATCCCGGGCTGGCGGCGATGGCGACCGACCACGCGCCCGAGACGCGGCGCGGCGTGATCGTCGCGATGTTCAGCGCGGTGTTCCTGGTCGGCCAGACGGCGGGCTCGTTCGTGTTCGGCTACGTCACCCACGCGATCGGGTATCGATACATGTGGATGATGCTCGCGTCGTTCCTGCTGCTCGGCGCGGCCCTCAGCATGCGGCTGGTCGAGCGTCGCGTGGCCTGACCGGCGGCGCTATACTGATTTCACGTTTTCCGCGACAGGAGCCGGCATGAATACGACCGTCCGGATCGGCGTCATGGTGTCGTTGATGGTCGCGGTGCTCGGCGTGCCCCATCGCGCGTACGTGGCTCCGGACCGGCAAGACGTCGCGCCGCCCAAGCCGACCGGCGCCCAGGAGGTGGAAGTCGTCGCGGTGATGGTGGATCAGAACACACAGCAGCCGACGGTGCTGCTCCAGGGCAAGCGTGACAAGCGCTCCGTCGCCCTCGCGATCGGCCTGGCGGAGGCCACGGGCATCGCGGTGCCGCTCCAGGGCGTCACGCCGCCGCGGCCTCTCACGCACGATCTGTTCCTCACGCTCTTCGGCCGGCTCAAGGTGACGCTCACGCGCGTGGTCATCACCGACCTGCGCGACGACATCTACTACGCGATCGTCTACCTGAACGCCGGCGGGCCCGAGCTGCAGCTCGACGCGCGCCCGTCGGACGCGATCGCGCTGGCGATCCGCGCGAAGGTGCCGGTCATGGTGGAAGAGCGCGTGTTCGAGAAGGCCGCCAGCACTGCGCCGGCCCGGCGCCCTTCGATCTGACGATGGCCGTGCCCGAGCGGACCGAGAAGGAGTGGGCGCTCCAGCGGCGCATCGAGGACGTCTTCGTCAAGGTGGGTGAGAAGTACGGCGATCTCACCGGCCGGGTCGAGACCAAGATCAAGTCGACGGTCACCTTCGACGACGTCGGCGGGCTCACTGAGGCCAAGACGATCCTCAAGGGATTCGCGCTCGCGCTCACGTCCCCCGACCTGTACCGACAGTGGGGCATCGAGCCGCCGAAAGGTATTCTGCTCTACGGCCCGCCCGGCACGGGGAAGTCGAAGCTCGCCCAGGCGCTGGCCACGACCTCCGGCGCGATCTTCTATCACCTGAAGCTGATGAACATCACCTCGAAGTTCGCCGCGAGCACCGGCGACCTGCTGCAGGAGATCTTGAAGATCGCGATGGCCGAAGGCCCCGCCGTGCTGTTTCTCGACGAGGCCGACGCGCTCTCGCTCGAGCACCTCTTGCCGCCGCCGCAGGCGCGCGAGGCCAGCGCCCGGCTCGTCGCGGCCCTGTGCGAGAAGCTCGACGCGATGAGCACGACCGAGCGCATCCTCGTCGTCGCCTCGACCACCCACACCGACGCGCTCGACCCGGCCCTGGTGGCGCCCGGCCGCCTCGATCATCTGATCGAGATCCCGCTGCCCGATGCGGCGGCCCAGAAGGAGATCCTCGAGCTGATCCGCCTCCGGACCGAGAAGACCGCGGGCCGGCCCTTGTTCGAGGCGATCCACTACGACAAGATCCTGCCGGTGATGGGCGGCATGAGCGGCGCGGACCTCTCGGTGATCGTGCGGCGCGCGCTCGAAGTCAAGGTGCGCGCGGCGGCCGAGCGCCCGGGCGTCGCGCCCGTGACCACGGAAGACTTGCTCGACGCGCTCGACAGCTACAAGAGCGTGCGGGGAGTCGTCGAGAAGATCCGGTACGGTCAATATCTGTGATCGCGTCCACCAGGATTCGCGTCCGCTACAAGGACACGGATTGCATGAAGGTCGTCTACTACGGAAACTACCTCACCTATTTCGAGGTCGGCCGGGTCGAGTTCCTGCGCCAGCAGGGGCTCGCGATGTCGCACGTCGACACCAAGGTGCACCTGCCGGTGGTCGAGGCGGTCGTGAAGTACCGAAAGCCGGCGCGGCTGGACGACCTCCTGGAGGTCCGCTGCTGGGTGAGCGAGCGCCGCCGGGCCAGCTTCCGCTTCGCGTACGAGATCCGGAACGAGGAGGGCGAGCCGGTGGCGACGGGATCGACCCTCCACGCCTGCCTGGACCCGGCGACGAGCTCGATGGTGGCCGTGCCGTCCTGGCTCCTCGAGCGGATGCCGGTCCTCGAGTCGAAGTGAACGGCCGGCCGTTGTATACTCCGTAACCGGCCTCGATGATCGAAGTCGATCACCTCACCAAGAACTACGGCCCCGTCGCGGCGATCCGAGACGTGTCGTTCAGCGTCTCGCCGGGGCAGATCGTGGGATTTCTCGGGCCTAACGGCGCGGGAAAGTCCACGACGATGCGGATCCTGTCCTGCTTCATGCCGCCCTCCAGCGGTGCTGCCAAGGTTGCCGGATACGACGTGTTCCACCAGTCCATGGAGGTGAGGCGGCGGATCGGCTACCTGCCGGAGAACGTCCCGCTCTACACCGACATGCGCGTCGCGCCGTACCTCGACTTCGTCGCCGAGGTCAAGGGCGTGGGCCGCGCCGACCGCCGCCGCCGCGTCGCCGACGTCATGGACCGTTGCCTGATCGCCGACATGCAGAATCGGCTGATCGGCAAGCTCTCAAAGGGCTATCGCCAGCGCGTGGGGTTGGCGCAGGCGATCGTCAGCGATCCTGACGTGTTGATCCTGGACGAGCCGACGATCGGCCTCGATCCCAAGCAGATCACCGAGATCCGCTCGCTGATCAAGTCGCTGGCCGGCCGGCACACCGTGATCCTGTCGACGCACATCCTGCCGGAGGTCTCGATGGTGTGCGACGCGGTGATCATCATCAACAAAGGGGCGATCGTCGCGCAGGGCCCGATCGACAGCCTCGTGGAGCAGTTCTTCCCGACCTCGCGGATCGAGGTCGAGATCGCCGGGCCGCCGCCGGCGGTCCGCGACCGCATCCGGGCGATCCCCGGCGTGCTCACCGTGCACGACCAGCCGCCCGCGAACGGGGCCGCGCGCTACACGGTCGAGGCCGCGCGCGGCCGTGACGTGCGGGCCGAGATCTTCCAGATGGCGGCCCAGCAGCGGTGGGATCTGCTCGAGCTCAAGCGCGTCGGCATGACGCTCGAGGAAGTGTTCATCCGGGTCGTCGCCGGCGAGGAGTCCGAGGAGGCCGCGGCGGCCGAGGTCGCCGCGGACGGAGCGGCGTCGTGAGGATCTGGCCGATCTTCAAGAAGGAGCTGCGGCTCTACTTCACCTCGCCGGTCGCGTGGGTGGTGTTCACGATCTTCCTGCTGATCGGCGGCTACTTCTTCTACTCGATCTTTGCCTTCTTCACCCAGGCCTCGCTGCAGTCGGCGATGAACCCGCAGATGGGGCGCGAGCTGAACGTCACCGACAGCGTGATGCGGCCGCTCTTCTCGAACATCAGCGTGATCCTGCTCTTGCTCATGCCGTTGGTGACGATGCGGCTCTTCGCCGAGGAGCGTCGCGCCGGCACGATCGAGCTGCTGCTCACGTACCCCGTGCGCGACGGCGCGGTGCTGGCCGGCAAGTACCTGGCGGCGCTGGTGCTCTACGCGATCATGATCGGGCTCACCGTGCTCTACCCGGTGATCGTCGTGTACTTCGCGCGGCTCGAGTGGGGCCCGGTGCTCACAGGCTATCTCGGCCTGCTCTTGATGGGTGCCACGTTCATCGCGGTCGGCGTGTTCGCGTCGTCCTTGACCGAGAACCAGATCGTCGCGGCGATCACGACCTTCGGTGCGCTGCTGATCTTCTGGATCCTCGGCTGGAGCGCGGACTACGCCGGCGGGACCGCCGGTCGCGTGCTCCAGTTCCTGTCGATCCTCGAGCACAACGACAGCTTCTCGAAGGGCGTCCTCGACACGAAGGACATCCTCTACTACGTGAACTTCACGGCGCTCGCGCTGTTCCTGACCTTGCGGTCACTCGAAGCCCGGCGGTGGAAGGGATGATTCGGCGGCTCCTCGACTGGGGCGGGTATCTCGGCATTCTCGTGGTGGGCTTCGGCGCGATCCTGCCGTTCGTACGCCCGGAGTGGATCCGCTACCGGTGGACGATCGTCGCGGTCGGGATCGTGCTCGTGCTGGCCTCGCTGCTGGCGCGGGTGGAGGACTACCGGAGCTTCTTCGGCCGACGGTCCATGCGCTACGGCCTCAACACCGCGATCGCGGTCGCGCTCATCCTGGGCGCGACGGTCGTCGTGCAGGCGCTGTCGTTCCGCCACAGCGCCCGGTGGGACCTCACGGAGAACAAGCGCTACAGCCTGTCGCCGCAGACCATCCAGCTCCTCGGCGGCCTCAAGACCGACGTGAACGCGGTCGCGTTCTTCCGGAGCGATCAGCCCGGCAAGCGCGTGGCCGAAGACTTACTGAAGCAGTACGCGAAGTACTCGAACGGCAAGTTCACGTGGAAGAGCGCCGACCCCGACCGCGAGCCCGGCCTGGCCCGTCGCTACGGCATCGAGTCGTACGGCACGATCGTGCTGGAGACCAAGGCCAAGTCGGAGAAGGTGCTCGACGCCGAGGAAGAGAAGCTGACGAACGGGCTCGTCAAGGTGACGCGCGAAGGCAAGCGCGTGGTCTACGTGATCCAGGGCCACGGCGAGGCCGAGCTGACGAGCAGCGAACGGCCGGGGTTCAGCGAAGCGAAGTCGGCCATGGAGAAGGCCAACTACGACGTCAAGCCGCTCGTCCTGGCGCGCGCGGGCAAGGTGCCGGACGACGCGACCGTCCTGATCCTCGCCGGGCCGAAGAACGACCTGTTCCCGCCGGAGCTCGAAGCGATCGACGCGTACCTGGGCCGCGGCGGCAAGGTGCTCGCGATGGTGAATCCGTTCCAGAACGAGGGGCTCAAGAAGCATCTCGTCAAGTACGGATTCCAGCTCGACGACGATCTCGTGGTCGAGCAGAACCCGATCGGACGCCTCTTCGGCATCGGCCCGGAGGTTCCGATCATCCAGCAGTACGAGTCGCATGCGATCACCCGCGACCTGGCCGGGATCACGACGCTCTTTCCGCTCACCCGGTCGATCACGGCGCTCAAGACTCCGCCCAAGGGCGTCAACGTCCAGGCGCTGGCGCGCACGAGCGCGGAGAGCTGGGGCGAGACCAACCGCGCCGACCTCCAGCGCGGCGTCGCACAGCCCGATCCGCAAGACCCGAAAGGGCCGCTCACGGTCGCGGCCGTCGCGACGATCGACAAGGCGCGCATGGTGGTCTACGGCACGTCGAACATCGCCGCCAACCAGTTCCTGAACATCCAGGGCAATCGCGACTTCTTCCTCAACACGGTGAGCTGGCTGGCCGAGGAAGAAGACCAGATCTCCGTCCGGCCCAAGGACGTGAAGCAGACACCCGTCTTCATGAGCTCGAATCAGGCGCAGGCGGTGTTCTTCCTGCCGGTCATCGTGCTGCCCGCCCTCGTGCTCGCCGGCGGGATCGTCGCCGTCGTCCGCCGCCGCGCGGCGAACTAACCGGGCGCGGTCATGCGCTGGCAGACGACCGCGGTCCTGGCCGCCATCCTGATCGTGCTCGGCGCCTTCTACTACGTCTACGAGGTCCGGCTGGGCCCCGAGCGGGAGAAGGTCGAGAGCCGCAAGGGCCGTGTCTTCACGCTGGAGCCCGCCGACGTGACCGAGCTCGACATCAAACGCGCGGACTCGACCGTGAAGCTCAAGCGCGAGGGCGACGGCTGGCAGATCCAGGCGCCGGTGAACGGGCGCGGCGATCGCGGAGCCGTCGACGAGACGGTGACGTCGATCGTCACCGCGCGCATGGACCGCGAGATCGAAGCCGATCCCAAGGCGCTCGGCGACTACGGGCTCGACAAGCCGGCGGCGGAGATCACCTTGCGCCTCAAGGACGGCAAGCAGGCGGGCCTGATCCTCGGCGCCAAGAGCCCCACCGGTGTCTGGGTGTACGCGCGCGAGGCCGGCAAGCCGGCCGTCTTCGTCGTGGGCGACTCGGTGCTGCGCGACAGCACGCGGCCGGTCGCCGAGTTCCGCGACAAGACCGTGCTGGCGTTCGAGCAGCGGGAGGTGACCGGGCTCGAGATCGACACCCGCGACGACAAGATCGCGCTCGAGCAGGCCGATAACCGGTGGAAGCTCACCCGGCCTCGCCCGCTGCCCGCCGACGCCGACGTGGTCCGCGACTTCCTCGAGAAGCTGCGTGCGGCCCGCGTCAAGGAGTTCGCGGCCGACGCGCCGAGCTCGCTCGCCCCGTTCGGCCTCGACAAGCCCGTTCGCATCGACCTGCAGACCGGGCGCGACAAGGACCGCGCGACCAAGACGCTCCTGATCGGGCGCGCGGACACGGCCAAGAAGGGCGTCTACGCGATGCGGCCGGGCGAGTCGACCGTGATGCTGATCCCGGACGAGACATGGACGGCCGTGCCGAAGAACGTCGCGGTCCTGCGCGACAAGTCCGTGGTCGCCTTCGACCGCGACAAGGTCGCGACGATCCAGATCGAGAGCGCCAAGGGCGCGGTCACCTTGGCCAAGGACGGCGACCGCTGGAAGATCAGCGCGCCGCAGGCGCTCGCCGCCGATCAGGTCGAAGCGGGCGCCGTGCTCTTCAAGCTGCGCGAGCTCAAGGCCCAGGCGTTTCTCACCGACGACGCCTCGGGCATCCCGCGCTATCTGGCCAAACCGACCGTGCGCGTGAACATCACCGAGCAGGGCGCCTCGACCCCACGGACCGTGTTGCTGGCGCCCTCGCCCGAAAAGCGCGGCGGCTCCGCGAGCGCGTACGCGGCGGTGGAGGGGCAGGGGCCCGTCGTGCTGGTCGACGGGCGCGCGCTGGACGAGCTGGGACGCTCGCTCGACGAGCTCCGCGACCGAACCTTGCTGCCCGGCCTCGAGCCGAGGGACATCAAGCGCATGCGTGTGCGCGGGGGCGGCCAGACCGTCGTGGTCGAGCGCAGCGGCGAGAGCGAGTGGAAGCTGGTCGAAGGCGGCCGCGGCACCGCCAAATCCGCGACCGTGGACAACCTGCTCTACGCGCTCAGGGCGCTCAAGTGGAAGACCATCGCGGCGCCGACCGGCGACGAGCCGGCCAAGTACGGGATCGACGCCCCGACGCTCGAGGTCACCTTGCTCAAAGCCGATGGGAGCGAGGCGGGAACGCTCCTGGTCGGCAAGCGCGAGGGCGACCAGGCCTGGGTCAAGCTGAAAGCGGCGCCCGCGATCTACAGCGTCGACGCCAAGCAGCTCGGCGAGGCGCCGAAGGTGCCGGACGACTTCAAGGGCTGATCAGCCCGCCCGGCTCGTCACTCGAGCAGGCCGAGCTCGCGGTAGCGCGGGGCGATCCGCTCGGAGATGAGCCCGAGCCGCTGCAGGCGCGGCATCAGATTTTCCCGGAACAGAAAGCTGTTGAACGACTTCGTCGTCTGCGAGTTCCGGATCGTGTCGCGCCAGAGCTCCTCGCCGTCCCACCCCATCTCGGTCCACACGCTCTTGATCGACTGAAACCCCGTCCGCTCGTCGCGCGCGTACATGTGGTCGCACGCCTTGAACGTGAAGTCCTCGAGGTACTCGCGCTTGGCGGCGTCCATGGTCGGGATCGAGCGGCGCAGCGCGAAGTAGCCGAAATTCACGTGCCGGCCCTCGTCCTGCAGGACGTAGTCGAGGAGCTCGCCGAGCGTGGGGTCGCCCGTCTGGCGGCGCATGAGATTGAAGGCCGCGATCGCGAGGCCCTCGACGATCATCTGCATGCCGAGGAGCTTCAGCTCCCAGAGGTTGGTGGCGAGGATCTCGTCGAGCAGCGACTTCAGGAGCGGATCGACCGGGTAGATCTTGTGGAGCTTCTTGACGTAGCGCTCGAACACCTCGACGTGCCGCCCCTCGTCGACGACCTGCGTGGAAGCGTAGAGCTTCGCATCGAGCTCGGGGATCGAGTTCACGAGCTGGCCGCAGACGACCAGGGCGCCCTGTTCGCCGTGGAGGAACTGGGACAGGCGCCAGGCCGAGACGCGGATCTCGACTTCCTTGCGCTCTTCGGGCGTGAGCTTCGGGAAGAAGTCCGTGCCCATGAACGCCATCTGCACGTTGAGCACCGGCCCCTCGGCGCCGACGGCACGGCTCCAGTCGATGGCCGCTGAGCCGTTCCACTGGTTCTTCTTGGCGGTCTCGTACAGGGTCGCGAGCTCGTCGTGGGTCGGGACGTAGTCGTAGTCCCACAAGGTCTCGAGCTGGTAGGTCACCCGTCGAGCCGCGGCGTTGTTGCTGGTCGTCACCGATTCACCTCTGAGCTGTGCATCGATCAGGGCAGGTCCGCCATTCTACCCCGGCGGCGCGATGTGCGCGAATCTCGGCGCGCGCTGCACTCGCGTTGTCACGTGGAGCTGGAGTAGGATGAAGGCCGTGCCCGACGAGAGGATCTATCTCAAGCAGATGGAGCTCGGCCCGATGCAGAACTTCGTCTATCTCATCGGGGATCCGCAGGCGCGCGAGTGCGTCGTGGTCGATCCGGCGTGGGAGATCGACACGATCATCAACACCGCGCAGGCCGCGGGCATGACGATCACCGGCGCCCTCGTCACGCACACCCATCAGGATCACGTCGGCGGAAGCCTCGAGTCGTGGGGGATGCCGGGCCGCATCCCCGGAGTCGAGGAGCTGCTCGAGCGCGTGAAGGCCAAGGTCTACGTGCACAAGGCCGAGCGCGAGTTCCTCAAGGGCTTCGGCTCCGATCTCGTGAAGGTCGACAACCATTCGACCCTCCAGATCGGCCGGCTCACGCTCACGTTCATGCACACGCCCGGGCACACGCCGGGCTCGCAGTGCTTCTTGATCGACGGCCGGCTCGTGTCGGGCGACACTCTCTTCATCGGCTCGTGCGGCCGCACCGACCTGCCGGGCAGCGATCCCAAGGAGATGTACTACTCGCTCACGCAGCGCCTCGGCGCCTTGCCCGAGTCGACGATCCTCTTGCCCGGCCACAACTACGGCGGACCGTCCTCGACGATCGGCGACGAGAAGCAGGCCAACCCGTTCATGCGCTTTCCGTCGCTCGGAGAATTCTTGAAGGTGATGGGCGGCGGCCGCATCGCCGCGCCCTAGCCGCGCTCGCCCGCCCGGATCGTCGGCGCTCGCGCCGGTCGCCGTCACATCGGCCGCGGCGCGCCGGGCTTCACCGGCCGATCGGTAGTAGCCGATCGCCACGTCCATGCCCCGCTCGCGTCAGCGCCACAACGATCGTGCGACCAACCCGGACGGCCCGGCCGGTCCCGAGCGCCCGCGGCCGTTCTGTGCCGTTGCGGCTGGTGCTCGGTGCTATCCTCGAAGAACAACCCCATGGCGATCGGTGTGAAGAACTGGCTCAAGGTCCGATTCATCGCGGGCTTCTTCGTCACGGTGCCCGCCTTTCTCACCGCGTGGCTCCTGTGGATTTTCTGGAGTCGGATCGACGACGTGTTCGCGCCGATGTACCAGCGGATTCTCGGACGCGACGTCCCGGGGCTCGGCTTCCTGACCGCCGTCGCGATCATGCTGATCATGGGCACGATCGCCCGGAACGTCGTGGGGCGGCGCGTGCTGAACTGGGGCGACATGCTCTTGCTGCGCGTGCCGATCTATCGGCGGCTCTATCCGTCGGTCAAGATGCTCATCGATTCGTTCTCGCCCGAGCGCCGGAGCGCCTTCGGCGCGGTGGTGCTGGTCGAGCATCCGCGCCAGGGCGAGTACGCGTTCGGCTTCGTCACGAGCCACGTCGTCGTCGACACTCCGAACGGCAAGCGGGAGATGGTGACCGTCTTCATCCCGACGAACAACCTGTATCTGGGCGACATCGTCGTGGTTCCGCGTGACGACGTGCTGCCGACGGGGCTGCCGGTCGAGGAAGGCGTGCGAATCATCCTGTCCGCGGGCAACGCCACCCCGCGGCAGCTTCCGCGCAGCTAGCGCGTCTTAGCGTCCCGCGGGAGCCGCCTGGCCCACGCGGCGACCGCTTCGCCCAGCGGGAACAGCTTGCCGAAGAAGAAATGGTCGGCGCCGTCGATGGTGGCGGCCGTTGCCCACGGGCGCTTGGCGGTGAAGTTCGTGAAGTCCTCGAGCGGGCAGTACTGATCCCGCGTGCCGGCCACGATCAGTGTCGGGACGTGCCGGTCTTCCAGAAGCCCGAAGTCGAACATCGCCAGCGGAGGCGCGATCAGCGCCAGGCCGCCGATCCGGCCGTCACGGCCGGCGTGGAGCGCGGCGATCCGCGCCCCGAACGAGTAGCCCGCGATCGCGAGCACGCCCTCCCCGATGGCCTTCGCCAACGTGTCGAGCGCCGCCGCCGCGTCGTCCTGCTCGGCGACGCCGCCCCCGTGCACGCCTCCAGAGGCGCCGACTCCCCGGAAATTGAAGCGTAGGGTGGCCAGGCCGAGCTCGCCGCACACCTCCTGAGCCCGCACCACGACCGGATTGTCCATGTCACCCCCATACAGTGGGTGGGGATGGCAGATCACCACACCGGCGGTCGCGGCTGGCGGGACGGCCAGGCGGCCTTCCAGAATTACGTCGGCGCCTGCTGCGAAGCTCACGGGCTGTTCGGGTATCATGTGCCGCCATGAGAATACGGGTGGGGGCCCCGCGCGTCCAATGGTCGTGTTGACCTGCCTTTTGACCCGCCGCCGTATCGGTGCGTATCTCGACGGTGCCCTGGACGATGCCGCCGGGCAGTCCGTGGCCAAGCACGTGAGTAGCTGTGCCCGCTGCCAGCGCGAAGCCGAGAATATCCGGAGACTTCGGAGCCTCCTTCAGCGCACCTTGGCGGTCAGTGCGCCACGCGCCGAGCCTGACTGGTCGAGCTTCTGGCCCGGCGTCGTCCGCGGGATCGAGGACGCCAAGCATCGCCCAGCGCCGGCTCCCGCGGTGCCCCGCAGAAGCTGGTGGTGGCATCCCCGCCTGACGCTCGGCGGGGCGGTGGTTGCCGCCGCACTGGTTTCGGTTACCCTCTGGCAGCTGACGTCCGGTCCCCTCGCCCCCGATCTGCCCATCTTCGTGAGCTCCGCTGAGACCGACGATCCGCGAGCCACGGTCGTCGTGTACTCGCCGCACGAGCAGCAGGACGTGGCCGTCGTCTGGGTGCTAGGTCTCGACGACTCGGCCGACTGACCTGCCGGAGCTCGCCGGCGGGAGCCCTTTCGGGCTAACGGGACTTCAGGGACGAGAGGCGCTCGCGGGCCAGGGAAGTTTCTTCGGCACGCGGGAAGTTGTCGACGAGGTATTGCAGGCGCGCCTGCGCGAGCGCCGGCTGCTTGAGGTCGATCAGCGCGAGGGCTTCCTTGTAGAGCGCCGTCGGGACCTTGTCGGCTCGCGGGTAGTTCGCCTGGACCTTCTTGAATTCCTGTACGGCTTGCTCGAGCGATTCGTTCGCCTTGTCCCCCTGGCTCGAGTCGGTAAAGCCGCGCGCGAGCGCCAGGTAGGCCTCGCCGATCCAGTACTGCGCGGCGCCGGCCAGCTCGTGGTCCGGGTAGCGCCGCAGGAACTCACGGAAGCCCGCGATCGCGAGCGAGTAGCTCCCCTTGCTGAAGTCGATGTACGCCGCCTGGTAGATGTCCTGCGGCTGGAGCGGGCCGGTCGTCGGGCGGGGCGGCACGGCCGCCACCGGTCCCGGCGGCGTCGTGGTGATCGTGGGGCCTCCCGCGGCGGGGCCCGTGGTCGAGGTCGAAGGCGTCGCAGGGCGCGGCGGCGTCGCCGACTGGGCGCCCGCGGCGGGCGCGGCTGCCCGCGCCTGCCGGTTCAGGTTCTCGACGCGGGTGTTGAGCTCCTCGATGCGGCTCGAGAGCGTCGCCACCGTATCGTTGAGGCCCTCGACCTGACGGTTGAGCGCGGCGACCTGACGATCACGCTCGCCGGACTGCTCCTGCACGCGCTTGTCGATCTGGGCCGAGAGCGCGGCGGGATCGACCCGGGAACGCTGCGCCTGCTGGGCAGCGATCATCTCCTGCCGGAGCTGCAGGAGATCCTGCTGGGTCGCGACGCCCGTGGCTTCTTGCACCTCGGCACAGCCGGCCAGCGGGAGCGACAAGGCAAGGAGAAGGAGAAGCCCTCTCCCCGCCGACAGGGTTCTTCGCGAGCCTAGCGCGGCTTGACGAGGAAGTTCGCGCGCCGATTCTTGGCCCAACACGCTTCGGTCTTCTCGTTGCAAACCGGCCGCTCCTCGCCGTAGCTGATGATCGTGATCCGGTTGGCCTGGATGCCCTGCGAGACGAGATAGTTCATCGTCGCCTTCGCGCGACGCTCGCCGAGCGCCAGATTGTATTCGTTGGTGCCGCGCTCGTCGCAGTGGCCTTCGATCAGCACGAGGTTGTCGGCGTTCGACTTCAGCCACGCGGCGTTGGCGTCGAGCGTCTTGGCGTCCTCGGGGCGGATGTCGTACTTGTCGTAGTCGAAATGGACTTCCTTGAGCGCGGCGACCGCCATGAACTCCTTCGGCGCCG
>DATEMW010000400.1:0-8269 GCA_035275385.1 Candidatus Methylomirabilota bacterium
CATGGCCAGCTCGATGTCGGGCAGCGACCATCCGGGCCCGGCGCAGGTCACGCGCTGGCCGTCCGGGCCGCGGCGCTCGACCGACACCGACAGATCGCGCCCCTCGAGCAGGAGCGGCACACCCACCGCGGCGGCGCGCGCGACGATGACCCGCTCGGCCTCCGGCGCCTGCGCCGCCGAGACCGCGATGCCGCCGCGGATGATCGCCGCCTTCTCGGCGGCGATCGCCTCGAGCGTCGAGCCAAGGATCGCCTGGTGGTCGAGGTCGATGCGCGAGATCACCTCGACCTCTGGGATGCCGACGGTCGTGGCGTCGAGGCGACCGCCCAGCCCCACCTCGAGCACTGCGACGTCGACCTCTTCCCTCGCGAAATGATCGAGCGCCAGCGCGGTCGTCGCCTCGAACACCGTCGCGTCGAAGCGTGCGATGAGGGTGCCGAGCGCCTCGACCCCATCGACCACGCCGTCCTCGGCGATGGCTTCGCCGTCGACGCGGATGCGCTCGCGGAAGGAGACGAGATGCGGCGAGGTGTAAAGACCGACGCGGTGGCCGGCGGATTTCAGGACCGCGGCGAGCATGGCGGCGACCGAGCCCTTGCCGTTCGTGCCCGCGACTTGGACCAGACGGTAGCGCTGCTCGGGCCGGCCCAGCGCGTCGAGGAGCCCTTCGATCCGCTCGAGCCCGGGCCGCATGCCCGCGTGCTCGCCGCCCCGCAGCGCCTGGAGCCGGGCGACGGCCTCGGCGTACGTCACGAGCGGGCTAGGCCGATCGGGGCGGCTCGGCGGCGAAGAACGCGAGAACGCGGCGGAGCGTCTCCTTGAGGTCGCGCCGCTCGACGATCATGTCGAGCTGTCCGTGCGAGAGCAGGAACTCCGACCGCTGGAATCCCTCGGGCAGCGGCTGACGGATCGTCTCGGCGATGACCCGCGGTCCGGCAAATCCGATCAGCGCGCGCGGCTCGGCGAGGATGACGTCGCCGAGCATCGCGAAGCTCGCCGTGACGCCGCCGGTCGTGGGATCGGTGAGGATCGAGATGTACGGCAGCCCGGCCGCGGACAGTCGCTCGAGCGCCGCGGACGTCTTCGCCATCTGCATCAGCGACAGGATCCCCTCTTGCATCCGGGCGCCGCCGGACGCCGACACGATCACGACCGGCAGGTGCTTGTCGATGGCGAGCTCGATCGCGCGCGTGAGTTTCTCGCCGACGACCGAGCCCATGCTGCCGCCCAGGAAGCCGAACTCGAAGACCGCCAGCACCGTCGGCTGTCCGCCGATCGAGGCGATCCCGCAGATCACCGCCTCGTCGGTCGAGGTCTTCTGGACGGCCGCCCGCACGCGCTCGCGGTACTTCTTGGTGTCCTTGAAGGTGAGCGGATCGGTCGTCGCCAGGCCGGTCTCGCGCTCCTCGAACGAGCCGGCATCGGTGAGCTGCCCGATGCGCTCGCGCGCCGAGATTCGGAACGGATAGTGGCACTTCGGACACACGCGTCCGCCGCGCTCGACCTCCGCCCGGTAGATGATCTCCTTGCAGGAGTCGCACTTGATCCACAACCCCTCGGCGATGATCACCTTGCTGCCGCTCGACTCCTCTTTCTTCTTGAACCAGGCCACCGTGACTTACCTCCTCGCCCGGTTGGCAGACGTCGGGAGGGGCTCGCGCAGCGGCGCCTTGAGCTCGGCGATGAACTTCCCCACGTCGTCGACGAGGGTCGGCGACCCGGCGCGCGCCTCGACCAGACGCACGATCGCCGAGCCGACGACCACGCCGTCGGCGATGCGGCCGACGTCCGCAGCGTGCGCGGGCGTGCTGATGCCGAAGCCCACACAGAGGGGCGTCGCCGTCACGCCACGCAGCACGTCGATCTGGCTCGTCAGATCGGCGGGCAGATCCTTCCGCTCGCCGGTCACGCCGGTCACGGACACGACGTAGATGAAGCCGCGGCTCGTCTTCGCGATGAGTCGTACGCGCTGCAAGGTCGAGGTCGGCGCGACCATGTAGACCAGGTCCAGCCCGGCCGACGCGGCCTCGCTCGCCAGCGGCTCGCTCTCTTCGGGCGGCATGTCGACCACGATCGCGCCGTCCGCCCCGGCGTCGACGGCGGTCCGTGCAAATGCCTTCAGCCCGAACGCGAGCACAGGGTTGTAGTACGTCATCAGCACCAGTGGCACGTCGGTCTCGGCGCGCAGCCCGGCCACCGTCTCGAGCACCCGCGGCACCGTGGCGCCGGCCGCGAGCGCGCGCGTGCCGGCCCGCTGGACCACGGGGCCGTCGGCCAGGGGATCCGAGAACGGCACGCCTAGCTCGATGACATCCGCGCCGCGGCGCGCGGCCTCGACCACGAGCCGCCGGGTGTCGGCGAGCGAGGGATCGCCGGCCGTGAAATAGGGCATCAGTGCCCGCTCCCCGCGCGCGCGCAGCCGCGCGAAGGTCTCGTCGAGACGGCTCATTCGATCTGCTTTCCGAGCGCCTTGGCGACCACGTGGACGTCCTTGTCGCCGCGGCCGGAGAGGCCGACCACGATCGCCTTCGTCCGCGGCAGGCTCTTGGCCAGGCGCATCGCGTGGGCGACGGCGTGGGCCGACTCCAGCGCAGGCATGATCCCCTCGAGCCGCGTCAAGGCCTCGAATCCCTCCAGCGCCTCGGCGTCGGTGGCCGAGACGAACTCGAACCGGCCCGTGTCCCGGTAGTAGGCGTGCTCGGGCCCCACTCCAGGATAGTCGAGGCCGGCCGAAATCGAATGCGCCGTGGCGATCTGCCCGTCGTCGTTCTGGAGCAGGTAGCTCATGCAGCCGTGGAGCACGCCGACGGCGCCGGCGGTCATCGACGCGCCGTGCCGTCCGGTCGAGATCCCCTCGCCGCCCGGCTCGACCCCGACGATCCGCACCCGGCGGTCGCCGATGAACGCGTGGAAGAGGCCGATCGCGTTCGATCCGCCGCCGACACAGGCGACCACGGCATCGGGGAGCTTGCCGAGGACCCGCTGTGCCTGCCGCCGCGCCTCGCGCCCGATGACCGAGTGCAGATCGCGAACCATCATCGGATACGGATGCGGACCGAGCGCCGAACCCAGCAGGTAGTACGTCGTCCGCACGTTGGTGACCCAGTCGCGCAGGGCCTCGTTGATCGCGTCCTTCAAGGTGCGGCTGCCGGACTCGACCGAGATCACGCGCGCGCCGAGCAGGCGCATGCGGAAGACGTTGAGCGCCTGGCGCTCGACGTCCTCGGCCCCCATGTACACCTCGCACTCGAGCCCGAGCAGCGCCGCGGCGGTGGCGGTCGCCACCCCGTGCTGACCCGCACCGGTCTCGGCGATCACGCGCCGCTTCTTCATCCGCGCCGCGAGCAGCGCCTGGCCGAGCACGTTGTTGATCTTGTGGGCGCCGGTGTGGCAGAGATCCTCGCGCTTGAGGTAGATGCGCGCCCCGCCGCACTGCTCGCTCAGACGCTCGGCGAAATAGAGCGGCGTCGGCCGGCCGGCGTAGTCCCGCATGAGGTCGCCGAGCCGGCGCTGGAACTTCCGGTCGCGCTTGGCCGACGCCCACGCCTGCTCGAGCTCGATCAGCGGCACCATGAGCGTCTCGGGCACGAAGCGGCCGCCGAAGCGGCCGAAGTGTCCGCGCGCGTCGGGCAGGCTCGCCTTCACCGGACTCCCTTCGCCTCGGCGACGAACCGCCACACCTTGTCCGGATCTTTGCGCCCGGGCTGCGCCTCGACCCCCGAGTTGACGTCGACGCCGTAGGGGCGCGCCATGGCGACCGCGCGCGCGACGTTGTCGGGCGTGAGCCCGGCCGCGAGGATGATCCGCCAGCGCGCGTTCGCGAGGTCGCGCGCGGTCGACCACTCGATCGGCTGGCGCGCCTCGCCCTCACTCCAGCGCGCGGCGCTGTCCAGGTGGATCGCGTCGGCGTACTTCCTGTAGCTCATGAACTTCACGGTCGGCGTCCACGGCTGCAGTCCGCCGAGCTCGTCCGAGGGCGCCGGCAGCTTGATCGTCTTGATGACCGGCAGCGAGTAGCCCTCGAGATCCTCCGGCTTCTCGTCGCCGTGAAACTGCAGCGCCCCGAGCCGGCACGCCTCGGCGACCGCCTTGATGTGCCCCATCGGGTGATCCCAGAAGACGCCGACCGGCGTGACGAACGGCGGCAGCGCGCGGACGATCGGGGCCACCTGGTCCGGCGTCACGAAGCGCGGCGTGTTCTCGACGAAGATGAAGCCGACCGCGTCGGCTCCGGCCTCGACCGCCGTCATCGCGTCCTCGAGATTGGTGATGCCGCAGATTTTGACGCGGGTCATTGATGAATGGGTGGGGCGAGACGCCCCCCCCATTTCCCCCCCGGCTCGCGTTGCGATGCCTCGACGCGTACTGCTTGCGCCGTGGTGCGCGCCTTTCGGCGCGGCGCCACCTCAATGCTCACTTCCTGCGCCGTGGCGCGCGCCTCCCGATCAACTGCGTGGCTCATGACGCCACCGAGGTCAGCTCGCGGATCTTCGCGGGGACGTCTGCGGCGCGGACGAGGCCTTCGCCGACGAGGATCGCGTGGGCGCCGGCTGAAACGACCTGTCGCACGTCGGCGGCGGTGAAGAAGCCGCTCTCGCTGACTACGATCGGTCCCGGCGGGATCAGCGGCAGGAGCTCGAGCGTCGTCGTGATCCGCGTCTCGAAGTTGGTCAGATCGCGGTTGTTGATCCCGACGACGCGGCTGCCGACGGCGAGGGCGCGGTCGAGCTCGGCGGCCGTGTGGCATTCGACCAGCGCCGCCAGCCCGAGCCCCTTGGCGGCGGCGAGCAGCTCGGAGAGCTCCGTCGTGTCGAGGATGGACACGATCAGGAGCACGGCATCGGCGCCGGCCGCGCGCGCCTCCCAGAGCTGGTATTCATCGATCGTGAAGTCCTTGCGCAACAGCGGCACCGCGACCGCCGCGCGCACCCGGCGCAGATCGTCGAGGCTCCCGCGGAAATACTTCTCGTCGGTGAGGACCGAGATCGCGTGGGCGCCGCCGGTCGCGTACGTCGTGGCCAGCGCCGCCGGATCGAGACCGCTCGCGAGCACGCCGCGCGAGGGCGACGCCTTCTTGACCTCGGCGATCAGCCGGACCGTGCCCGGTGACGCGCGCAGCGCGCTCTCGAAGTCGCGCGGGGCGGGCGCGGCGGCGCACTCTCGCTCGAGCGTCGCTCGCGAGACGGACACCTTGCGGCGGGCCAGCTCGGCGCGGGTGTTTGCGACGATCTCGTCGAGGACCGACATAGCTCGGCGCTAGATGTCGGCGGCGGCGGCGGTGTGAAACGGGCGCTTCGGGGCGTTCGGCATGGTCTCTGTGACCCTCGGGTCTCTCCGAAGGTGGCAAAAAGTGTGTCAGAAGCGCCTGGTCAAGTCAAACATGGCCCCCGGCGACTGGGCCGGTTCGGTCCCGGGCGTCCGGGCTAGAAGCTCAGCGTTTTGAGGTAGGCGCGGAATTCGTCGGACAGGTCGGGGCGAGCCAGCGCGAACTCGACCGTGGCCTTGAGAAACCCGAGCTTGTCGCCGGTGTCGTAGCGCCGGCCCTCGAACTCGACCGCGTACATCGGGCGGCGGGCGCGCAGCATTCGCAGCGCATCGGTCAGCTGGATCTCGCCGCGGGAGTCCGCGCGGGTGCCGGCCAGAAGCTCGAAGATCTCGGGCGGCAGCACGTAGCGGCCGATGATGGCCAGATCCGACGGCGCATCCTTCGCCTTCGGCTTCTCGACAAGGTCGAGGATCTCGTGCACTCGGCTCTCGACCGGCCTCGCCTTGATGACGCCGTATTGATGGATCCGCTGCTGCGGCACGCGCTCGACGGCGAGCACCGGCGCCTCGTGGCGATCGCTGACGTCGAGCAGCTGGCGCATGCAGGGCGTCGCTGTTCCCCCGATGATGTCGTCGCCGAGGAACACGGCGAAGGGCTCGTCGCCGACGAGCGCCCGTGCGCAGAGGATCGCGTGCCCGAGGCCCAGCGGCTCGCGCTGGCGGACGTACGAGACCGAGGCGAGCTCCGAGATGGTCTTGATCTGGGCCAGCTCGTCGGCCTTGCCCCGGTCGTTCAGGTAGTACTCGAGCTCGAACGCCGAATCGAAGTGGTCCTCGATCGCGCGCTTGCCGCGGCCGGTGACGATGATGATCTCGGACAGGCCGGAAGCGACCGCCTCTTCGACCACGTACTGGATCATCGGCTTGTCCACCAGCGGTAGCATCTCTTTGGGCTGCGCCTTCGTCGCCGGGAGGAAGCGAGTGCCGAGGCCGGCGGCCGGAAAGACCGCCTTGCGGACCTTCATGACGTCATTATACGTGGCGGCGTTGGCGACGACGAAGCAGCAAGATCGCCGCGACGTACGTCACGGCGCCGGCGACGGTCCCGACGGCCGCGGAGCCGATCAGGAGCGCCAGCGAGAGGCTCCCGAGCAGGTCGAGCATGTCCGAGACGGAGAGCGTCGAGGCCATCCGTAAGAGCTCGGCCATCTCGCCGATATCGGCGCCGTGCAGGTCGGGCAAGACGAAGGCGCCGATGCGCAGGGCGAAGCCGTACAGGATCGGCGCGAACCAGGGCAGATTGAGCCACGTCCCCGTCACGGTCACCGCGCGGTTCAGCCGGAAGATCGTCGCCACCGCGAGCGACAGGACCGTCTGGAGTCCGTAGAACGGCGTACAGCTGATGAAGACGCCGATCGCCAGGGCCAGCGCGACGCGCCACGGCGGGTCGTCGAGCCGCAGCACGGCGCCAAGCCGCGCGGCGAGCGCGCGACGAAGCCGGCTCAGGGCCGCGGCCGCCACCGTCCGACTCCTTCCAGCACCGCGACGATCGCGAGCACGCACGCCGCCTGAACCAGGATCAACACCGCTTCGCGCGGCGTCGCGTCCTTCAGGAGGATCGCCGAAAGACCGAGCGTCGAGGCCAAAAAGAAGATCAGGAGGACGCTCTGCTTGCGCGTCAGCCCCAGCTGCTCGAACCGATGGTGAATGTGGTCGCGACCGGTGTACGCGAGCCATTCGTGTAGTGAGTGTACCTTGCCTGTCACGATCCGGGCGATCCCGACGAAGCCGATGTCGAACAGCGGCACCCCCAGGATGAGGGACGGCGTCAGCAGTGCGATGATCGGATCCCCCTCAGCCCATTCTCCCATCACGGCGAGGCCTGCCAAGGTGAAGCCGATGAACGTCGCGCCGCTATCGCCCAGGAAGAGCTGGGCGCGGCCCGGACGGAAGTTGTACGGCATGAACCCGAGACACGCGCCGACCAGCGCGGCCGAGAGATACATGAGGTAGCGCTGCTCGGTCTGGAGCGCCGCGATGCTGAAGAACACGCCGGCGATCGCGCCCAGACCCGCGGCGAGGCCGTCCATCCCGTCGAGGAACTGGACCGCGTTGGTGACCGTGACGAACCAGAGGATCGTCAACAGCACGTTGATCCACGCGAAGCCGGGCACCCACACCGGCGTGACGTTGAGCATGACGCCGTACGCGATCGCCGCCGCGGCCGCGCCGACGTGGCCCACGAGCTTGAGCGAGGCGGGCAGATCGGTCAGGTCGTCCAGGATGCCGATACCGACCACGAGCGTCGCCCCGACCGCCACGCCCTTGAGCTGCAGCGAGAAGTCGAAGCTCGTGAGCACGGTCACCGCGAAGGCGCAGTACACGGCGGCCCCGCCCAAGAGCGGGGTCGCGACCTCGTGGACCTTGCGCGCCGCCGGCATGTCGAGCACGCCCCACCGGCTCGCGATCGCCCGCATGACCGGCGCCGCGAAGAACGCGACCGCGAACGCGAGCATGACCAGATAGAGCCACGGCAGGTGCGCGGCGTGATCGCGCCCCCAGATCGGGACCAGCATCAGCATGCCGACCAGCGCCAGCCGCACCAGGTGCGGCGTCGCGGGGCCCGAGTGGAGGAGCCCAGGGTGAATCGCCGCAGACGGCAGCGAGCGGTCCGGCTCGCTCACGAAGCGAGCGCCTCCGTGAGCGCGCCGGTCACGGTGTCGGCCTCGGCGTCGGTGAGCGACGGGTAGCACGGCAGCGAGAGGCTCTGAGCCCAGAGCCGGTCGGCGCTTGGATAGCCGGACAGTCCCAGCGCGCGATGGATCGGGCGGAAGACCGGACGGCGGGCCGCCACGCCGCGGCGCTCGAGGTGCGCGAGCACGGGATCGAGGGGCTTGTCGATCGCGACGACGAAGCGATGATAGACGTGGCGGTCGCCGCAGTCGGCCGGCACCCGGCAGCGCGGCGCGCGCGCCAGTGCGGTGCGATAGCGCGCAGCCAGCGC